>JAEWEH010000277.1 GCA_023389535.1 Pseudomonadota bacterium | reverse complement strand
CTGGTCCGACGACATACGCGCGAAGGGCTACCCGGAAGTCTTCAACCCCGGCAACTACAACACGCGCGTCTCGTCGGCCATGGCGGAAACCATTGCCGCCATGAAGATCAAGGACGTGGTCGTATTTGCGGAAAACACCGACTATGGCATCGGGCAGGCCAAGATACTGGGCGAATTCCTGAAAAAGCTGGCGCCGGAGACGGCTTACAAGTACAACGCGCTGGACAGGGCAGGCAAGGACTTTACGCCGGCCGTGCTGCCGCTGCGCGCCAAGCCGCCACAAATGGTGGTCAATATCATGCTGCCGCCCGCAGCCTATATCCTGATGAACCAGTTGTACGAACAAGGCGTGGCGCCCAGTGCGCAAACCTGGTTCTACGATGGCGCCGGCATTGCCGACTACCCGGACTTCTGGCAGAACGTCAAGGAAGCGGGCAAATACATGCTGGCCTTCGGCCTGTACCACCCTAAAATGCCCATGCCGGAAATGGGCCAGAAGGTGGCCAAGATCTATCAGGAGCAGCACAAGCACGAGCCCAATCGCCTGATCTTCCAGGGCGCCGATTCCGTGCTGCAGTTGGTGCGGGCCATCGAAATCGCCAAGTCCACCGAAAGCCAGGACATCATCAAGGCGCTCAAGGACATGGAATACGAAGGCGTGCGCGGCAAATTCCGGTTTTCCCAGGACCCGGGCTATGCCTACCAGCAATGGGTCGACATCCCCTACGTGACCTACCAGCTTACCGAAATCGATCAGCCGCTCAGCAAGACCACGCTGATCCAATCCACCGGGCAGCCGCTGGAAACCGACAAACTGGTCAAGCCGGCCAAGTAATCCTGCCACAGTTCGTTTCGCAGATACAACCGGGGCGCATGCCCCGGATTCAAGGAGTCCACATTGCTGGCGCTCGATCTGTTTGTCAATGGCCTGATCATCGGTTTGTACTATGCGCTGATGGCGGTAGGGCTGGCCATGATCTTCGGCATACTCAAGGTGGTGAACTTCGCCCACGGCGAGTTCTACATGATAGGGGCCTACACCTATACGCTGATTGCGCTGGGTCTGGGCGTGTCGCCGTGGCTGGCGCTGCCGGCGGCGGCATTGGCCGGCGCCTTGATCGGCTGGGCCACCGAACGCTGGCTGATGCGCCCGCTCTATACCGGCTATGGCTCATGGGGCCTGATGAAGGACGAATACGCGGTGGTCGTCACCTTTGGGTTGTCGCTGCTGCTGATCAACCTGTTTGATAAGGTCATTGGCCCGTACCCAATGCGCGGGCCCTCGCTGTCCGACGTTACGCGGGTCAGCATAGGCCCCTTCATGATGAGCGGCCAGAAGCTGATCACCGCGGCGTTGGCCATACTGTTGATTGTGGCGCTGGCGCTGTTCATCAAGCGGTCGCTGTGGGGCCGCCAGATACAGGCAGTGGCGCAGAACCGCCTGGGGGCATCCATTGCGGGCATCAACACCGCCCGTGCCAGCAGCATCGTGTTCATGGCCTCCGGTGTGCTGGCGGCCATTGCGGGGGCCTTGCTGGCGCCCGTGATCAATCCGGCGCCCGATGTCGGCATCTTTCCGGCCGTCAAATCCTATGTCATCGTTGTCATCGGGGGCATGGGCTCGATTCCAGGCAGCATACTGGCGGCCTTGCTGCTGGGTGTACTGGAAAGCTTCGGCGCGGTGTACCTGTCGTACGACTACCGCGACACCTACGGTCTGGTGTTATTGATACTCATCCTGCTGTTCCGGCCCCAGGGGCTGTTCGGCGAACGGGCTCGCGAGGTTTGAACCATGGCCGCACCATCCCACCCCAACTTGCATACCAGCAAATTACGCGGTGAACTCAAGCTGTGCCTGATCGTGCTGGCCGCATTGGCTGCGCTCCCCCTGCTGGTGCAATCCAGCTACTGGCAAGGCGTACTGATCGTCAGCATGTATTTCGCAATGATGTCTTCAGGCTGGAATTTGCTGGCGGGTTATACCGGCCAGTTCTCGCTGGCGCCGGCTGCCTTCGCCATGCTGGGCGGCTATAGCACCGGCCTGTTTGCATACCATCTGGGCGCACCGCTGTGGGTGGGCCTGCCCATGTCCATCATTATTCCAGGCTTGATCGGGCTGGTGCTGGGGCGTATCGTGCTGCGTTTGTCGGGCGCTTATCTGGCGCTTACGACCTTGTCCTTTGCCGAAATCATACGGCTGGTCATCTACAACTCCATCGACTTCACTCGCGGCGACCAAGGCTTGAATGTACCCAGCCTGATGGACAGCCGTTTGGGCTACTACTACGTTTTCCTGTTGGCCTTGACGGTGTCGGTGGCTTTGATTTATTGGGTGCTGCGCCGGCCTTTGGGGCGCTTCCTGCAAGCCATACGCGACGATGAAATCGGCGCGGCCAGCCGGGGTGTGGATGTCGTGCGCAACAAGACCATTGCCTTTTTGATCAGCTGCTCGATATGCGGTTTCGCGGGCGGCCTGTACGGCACGTTCGCACGCCTGGTCAGCCCCGAGCTCGGGCTGATTGCGCAAACCGGCCTGGTGATCGCCATGGTGGTCATAGGAGGCATGGGCACCTTGGTCGGGCCGCTGATTGGGGCGATACTGGTTTATACGCTGTCGGAGTTCCTGCGCGACGTAGGCGGCATTCAGATGATCGTGTTCGCTGCGCTGGTCATCATCTTCGCGCGCTTCTTCCGCGAAGGCCTTTGGGGCCTGTTGCGCCGCGCCTTCCAGGGCCGTGCGCTCAATCGCCGCAGGGCAACCAAGGGGGCATGATGGCGCTGCTGGAAATCCACGGAATCAAAAAGAGCTTCGGTGGCTTGCGCGCAGTCGATGGCACCAGCATGCAAGTGCACCAGGGCGAATTGCTGGGCCTGATAGGCCCCAACGGTTCGGGCAAGACGACACTGCTGAATGTGCTGTCGGGCCATTTGGCGGCCGACGAAGGGTCGGTCAAGCTGGACGGCCAGGATGTATTGGGCCTGAATCCCACCCAATTGACCCGCTTGGGCGTGCTGCGCATGTTCCAGATGACGCGGGTCTTCAATCGCATGAGCGCTTTCGATAACCTGGTGGTCTGCGGCCTGGCGATGGGCTTGAACGAAGCAGGCTCGTACGAACGCGCGTTGCAATTGCTGGATGAGCTCAAGCTGACCCACGTCATGTATCTGGATGCCGGGCAGTTGTCGGGCGGGCAGCGCAAGCTTCTGGAATTCGGCGCCTGTTTCATGGCGCCGCCCCGCATTGCCTTGCTGGACGAACCCTTTGCCGCAGTGCATCCCGTCATGAAGGAAACCATGTCCGACTTCATACGCAAGCGTAACCAGGCCGGCCAGACCTTCATCCTGGTCAGCCACGACATGCCCGTGGTGGTGGATTTGTGCCCCCGTTCGGTGTGCATGAATGCAGGCAAAGTGCTGGCCGAGGGCAGCACGCACGATGTCCTGCAGTCCGCGCCCGTCATTGAAGCCTATCTGGGCGAAGATGCATCCGAGGAGCATCACCATGCCTGACATCCTTCTCGAGATGGACAGCGTCACATCGGGCTACATGGGCGACATCGATGTCTTGCGGGCAGTGTCGCTGACGGTCCGGCGGGGCCATATC
>JAEWEH010000242.1 GCA_023389535.1 Pseudomonadota bacterium | reverse complement strand
CAGTACCGCCGTGTTGCGCATTCACGAAGGGCGCTCCTTCACCGGCGGCTACATCGCCAGTTTATCCGTGCCCTGGGGTTCATCAAAAGGGGATGAAGACCTGGGCGGCTATCACCTTGCCTGGCCGCGCGACCTGGTCGAAACCGCCGGCGGCCTGCTTGCGGCCGGCGCCAAGGATGAGGCACGCCAAGTCATCGATTATCTTCACGGCATCCAGGAACCGGACGGCCATTGGCCGCAAAACTGCTGGCTCGATGGCACCCCGTACTGGAATGGCACTCAGCTGGATGAGACTGCATTTCCGATCCTGCTTGTCGACCTGGCCCTGCGTGAAGGCGCATTGTCCGATGCGGACTTGCTTCGGGTCTGGCCCATGGTCTTGAAAGCGGCCGCCTTCATCCTTCAGAACGGTCCGGTCACGTCGCAGGACCGGTGGGAAGAGGATGCCGGCTACTCGCCCTTTACGCTTGCCGTAGAGATCGCCGCGCTACTGGCGGCCGCTGACCTTGCCGACCGCCATGCTCAGGCCCACATCGCAGCCTATCTACGCGAATCCGCCGACGTCTGGAACAGCATGGTCGAACAATGGACTTATGCAACCGACACGGTGCTGTCCCGACAGGCAGGGGTCGAAGGATACTACGTCCGTATCGCTCCGCCGGAGATCGCGGAAGCGGCTTCCCCCATGTACGGCTATGTCCCCATCAAGAACCGCCCACCGCAGTCCGGCTGCGAACCGGCATCGCTGGTGATCAGCCCCGACGCTTTGGCACTGGTACGGTTCGGCTTGCGGGCTGCCGACGATCCGCGCATTCTGAACACCGTCCAGGTGATCGACGCGCTGCTGAAGGTCGACCTGCCGGCCGGGCCTTGCTGGCACCGATACAACGCCGATGGCTATGGCGAACACGAAGACGGCCGGCCGTTCGACGGCACTGGCGTCGGCCGCGCCTGGCCGCTGCTGACCGGCGAACGGGCGCATTACGAAATTGCCGCCGGCAATCTCGCGGGCGCCCGGGTCTTGCTGGCAGCCCTCGAAGGCTTTGGGAGCGACGGGCACATGATTCCGGAGCAGGTCTGGGACGCGCCAGACATTCCCGAGCAGGGTTTGCTGCGCGGCCGCCCTTCCGGCTCGGCCATGCCCCTGGCCTGGGCCCATGCGGAGCATGTCAAGCTCTTGCGTTCTTTGGCGGACGGCTGTGTCTACGACATGCCCCCGCAGCCCAAAGAGCGCTACCAGGTCCAAGGCATACGAGCCCGCCACGCCGTCTGGCGCTTCAATAACAAGTGCCACCGCCTGTCCGCCGGTCATGTGCTTCGCATCGAGCTGCTGGCAGCGGCAATGGTGCACTGGAGCATCAACGGCTGGCGAAACGTCAGCGACACGCAGACCCGGGAAAGTGGCCTGGGAACCCACTACGCCGACCTGGACACGACCCGCGTGTCGTCAGGCGAAGTAATCGTCTTCACGCTGCTCTGGCAGACCGATGGCCGGTGGGAGGGATGTGACTACCAGGTGGCAGTGGTTTGATCGAGCAACACCCGGCAATCAATATTCGAAAAATACGTGCCTGATCGCCGGGCATCGCTGGTTGATGTTGCGCTCCAGGCGCTCGGTAGCAAGTTCGATGTCGCCCATGCGTACGTCGCGCTTGAACTGGACGGACGCCGCAAGCAACACACTGTCCGGCCCAAGTTGCATGGTAAGCAGCCGGTCGACACGTTCGATGGATGGCTCGTTACCAAGAATAGTCTTCAGCAGGACGATTTGTTCACGGTCTATGGCTTCGCCGACCAGCAAGCCGCCCGTCTCCCGTGCCAGCACCATGGCCGCCACGACCAGAATCAGGCCGATCACCACCGAGGCCGCGGGATCGATCCATGGATTGTGCAGCAGGTGGCCAAGCCAAATACCAAAGAGAGCAACGGCTATTCCGGTCAGCGCCGCAGTGTCCTCAATGAAAACCGTAAACACCGTAGGATCCTTGCTGCGGCGGATGGTCGCCCATATGGATTCACCTGGCTTCCTGCGCTTGTTCAGCTCCTGGCGAGCGACATTCCAGCTGTACCCTTCGAATACGCCCGCGGCCAGCAAGACCGCGTAGTTCCAGCGAGGGTCTTCCAGCGGCGGGGGATCAAGCAGGCTGATGATGCCGTGGTAAATCGACACCCCGCCGCCAATTGAAAAGACCGACACCGCGACGATAAGCGCCCAGAAATACAAGACTTTTCCGTAACCAAAAGGATGCCATTGATCCGCGGGCCGGTTGCTGCGGCGGATACCCAACAAGAGCAATAGCTCGTTGCCGGTATCGACCGCAGAATGTATCCCTTCCGCCAGCATCGAAGCGCTACCCGTCGCCGCAGCCGCGATGAACTTACTGATCGCAATGGCCAGATTTGCCGCTACGGCCGCATAGATGACGCGCCGGGAACCCTGCTTTGCATCCGGTTCGGGCGTGTTTGACTGGCGCGTTGCGGGCTCCATGGATTGGCTCTTTTTGAAGTGAGGGAGGTAGACGCGCGGTGAGGCGCCGAAGGTATACAGCAAACGGTATGCCTTGCTGCATGGACATTTTCTACAGGGTCTTACCATGAGTCCGGTGAAGCCAGGCGATCCCGTTCGTTTCAGCGCCGTTATTGTTTCCCTAGAGCGCTGTCCCGCCGGATTACAGCGACTGCGCGGCTTGGAATGGCTGTCGACACGGCCCTCCTTCATAGCAACGCTATGCCTGCTTCCCTAGCCGATATCGATGCTGCGGCTCGCGGACCGCAGTGGCTCCGATTTCGGCACGGTCAGGGTAAGCAAACCATTATCAAACTTCGCCAGTGTGTGGTCGGGGTCGGCATTTTCCGGCATGGGGATGGTACGCGTGAAGCTGCCATGCGCCCGTTCCAGCCGGTAGCAACCATCTTCCTCGCTGCGCACATCCTGTTTTTTCTCGCCGCGCAGTACGATCGCTCCGTCTTCGACGCTCACGTTCAGATCTTCGCGCCTCATCCCCGGCAATTCCGCGGTCACGCGCAGAACCTTGCCTTCATCGACCACATCGATGCGCGGCTGGAAACGCGACGAACTGAAATCGCCAAACCATTGTTCGAACGCGCCACGGCCCGCAAACGGGTCGCGTAAAAACTCCTCCAGCGCACGCCACGATTCACTCGTTGGCAGGATTCCCGGGCTATCCGCACCGGACTTGCGAGTTGCCCCGCGAAGGAATTTGAAAGGATTCCACCTTTTTGGATCAGTGTTCATC
>JAEWEH010000188.1 GCA_023389535.1 Pseudomonadota bacterium | reverse complement strand
CGCAAGCCGGGCACTTGACCCACACGCCTTCCGGCACACGCCGCCCGCCATCGTTGCTGCGATTGATGCGCGGAGGCAGAATTTTGTCGATCCAACTCATGTTTCTTCCTGATCAGAGCCCGGTCCGCGACCGGGGCGTTTGTTCTTTTATCGCCAGGCCGCGTCACGACGCAGCCAGCGCGATGGCTGCGCACCTACGACGATGGTCCCGCGGACAAGGCTTGCCGTATCCCGCCCAGCCATGTGGCGGCCGCTTCGATGGCGCGCGCATCGGCGCCCTGCTGGTCCAGGCCTTGTTCGCGTGCCGCCGCCACTTGGGCTTCCATGGTTTCGATCAGCTTGCTGCCTATCACGACCGCATCCGCGCATGCGGACAAGCGCTTCGCGCTGTCGGCGTCACGTATGCCGAAGCCCACGCCCACCGGCAACTTCACATGGCGCCGTATAGCGGCCAGGCGCTGGGCGACGTCCGCCGTGTCGATGTGGCCGGCCCCCGTGACACCCTTCAGGGAAACATAGTAGACATAGCCTCGTGCAACGTCGCCTATTTTCTTGATGCGGTCCTCGGTGGAGGTGGGCGCGAGCAAGAAGATGGGGTCGATACGCGCTTCGCCCAGCCTTGCGGCAAATGCCTCGACCTCTTCAGGCGGGTAATCCACGACCAGCACGCCGTCCACGCCCGCCAGCGCGGCCTGCTGGACGAATGCATCCTGGCCCATGCGCTCGATGGGGTTGGCATACCCCATCAATACCACCGGCGTCGTCGTGTCTGTACGCCGGAATTCCGCCACCATGCCCAGCACCTGCCGCAGCCCGGTTCCGCCCGCAATCGCCCGTTCCGCGGCGCGCTGTATGACGGGACCATCGGCCATGGGGTCGGAAAACGGCACGCCCAGTTCAATGACATCGGCGCCTGCCTTGACCAGCGCATGCATCAACTGTGGCGTTGCGGTCGGCGATGGATCACCCGCGGCGATGTACGGAATAAGCGCCGTACGCCCCGCAGTACCGGCAAATGCGGCAGCAAGCCGCTGATTCGAAGTGTTCATTTTGTGAGACTGTATCCTTACAGGCTGATGCCGCTGAAATCGGCGACCGTATGCATGTCCTTGTCACCCCGGCCCGATAAATTCACGAGAATGATCTTGTCCTTGGGCAGCGTGGGTGCGAGCTTCACGGCGTGCGCGATTGCGTGCGCCGATTCCAGCGCCGGCATGATGCCTTCGGTGCGGCAGCAATCATGAAACGCCGCCAATGCCTCTTTGTCGTCGATGCACACATACTGCGCCCTGCCGGCATCCTTCAGCCAGGCATGTTCGGGCCCTACACCGGGATAATCCAGCCCTGCCGAGATCGAGTGCGTTTCCATGATCTGGCCGTTGTCGTCCTGCATTATGTAAGTGCGGTTGCCATGTAAGACGCCTATCCCGCCGGCGTTCAGGGACGCGGCATGGCGGCCTGTTTCCAGGCCCTCGCCGCCCGCTTCCACACCGATCAGTTGGACATCGCTATCGATATAAGGGTGAAAAATGCCCATGGCGTTGGAACCACCGCCCACCGACGCAATGACGTAATCGGGCTGGCGGCCGGCATCCACCGGCATTTGTTCCAGGCATTCCTTGCCGATGACGGACTGGAAATCGCGCACCATCATGGGATAAGGATGAGGCCCAGCCACCGTGCCGATGATGTAGAAGGTATTTTCAACATTCGTGACCCAGTCGCGCATGGCCTCGTTCAACGCATCCTTGAGCGTGCGGGACCCCGAATCGACCGGCACCACCGTTGCGCCCAGCAGCTTCATGCGATACACATTCGATGCCTGGCGGCGTACATCTTCGCTGCCCATGTAAACCACGCATTCCAGACCATAGCGCGCCGCGACGGTAGCGGTTGCCACGCCGTGCTGTCCAGCGCCCGTCTCGGCGATGATGCGCGGCTTGCCCATACGGCGGGCCAGCAAGATCTGCCCGATGCAATTATTGATCTTGTGCGCGCCGGTATGATTGAGGTCTTCGCGCTTGAACCAGATCTGCGCACCGCCCAGTTTTTCCGACCAGCGCCTGGCATGGTAGACGGGACTGGGACGGCCGACGAAATGGCGCAGTTCGTAGGCAAATTCTTCCAGGAAGTCCGGGTCCGAGCGGTATTGATCGTAGGCGGCACGCAGTTCTTCCAGGGCATGCACCAGCGTTTCGGCGATGAAGGAACCACCAAACTGGCCAAAATGCCCGCTGCTATCGGGCAAAGCGTAGGATTTCAAGGCATCACTCTCTGGTTATGCAAGACGATTGCAAACGGACCGCTGTCGGCCTGTTCGCAGCTAAGGGCGCATTTTAACCCACAGCCTGCGCGCAGGCTGCGGCGATGGCAGGCCACCCCTACAGCCGACTGGCAGAGACCCCCGACACCTCGTTCAAGGCGGCGAGCGCCCGGCCGATCTGCTCGCCGCTCTTGACCTCCACCGTAAACACCATATGCGCCAATGAACGGCGGCTATGGGTGTTGATGCTGACGACATTCAGACGCAGCTTGGCGAAGGTCTCGGATAAATCGCGCAATAAGTTGGGGCGCTCCTGCGCGCGTATGCTGATGTCTATCGGATACAGCGCCTCGCCGGTGTCGCCCCAATCCACATCGATGAGCCGTTCAGGATGCCGCGCCGCCAGTTCGGCATACGAAGCACAATCACGCCGATGGATGGACACGCCCCGGCCGCGCGTCACAAAACCGACGATATCGTCAGGCGGCGCCGGGCGGCAGCAGCGAGCCAACTGGGTAAGCAGGGAATCGACCCCCACCACCAATACCCCGCTCTTGCCGGTCTTGTCGACGCTGGCCACACCGCTGGCATGGACGCGCGCTTCCAGGCCCGCCCCGCCTGAATCGGCAGTGTCCGAGGCGCGCGGCTTGCCGCCCGCCAGCGCGTAATCAATCTGCCTGAGGCTAAATTCGTCTTTGGCGACTGCAACATATAAGTCGTCGGCGCGCGCAAAATCCAGCTGCTGGGCGAGATGCTCCAGATTGACCGCGGTCTTGCCCAGGCGCTGCAGCTCTTTTTCGACCATGGCCTGGCCTTGGGAAATGCGTTGCTGCAGTTCCACGGCGTTGAACCACGCCCGCACCTTGGCGCGGGATCGCGGGCTGGCGAGGAAACCCAATTGTGGATTGAGCCAGTCGCGGGACGGCCCCCCCGATTTCGCAGCGATGATCTCGACCGTCTGACCGGTGGAGAGCCGCGTAAGCAGCGGTACCATCTGCCCATCGACGCGCGCGCCCCTGCAACGATGTCCAAGGTCCGTGTGCAGGTAGTACGCGAAATCGACTGGCGTCGCGCCGGCCGGCAGCTCGATGACCCGTGCCTGGGGGGTCATGACGTAGATCCGCTCGTTGGAATCGGTTGTACTCGCCGGCGCCGGGGGCGACCCGTCGGCCGCGGCCGGGGGCGGCGGGGCCACTGCGCCGCTGTCCTTGTCCCAAGCCAGCAACTGGCGCATCCAGGCGATTTTCTGATCGTAGCCGCCCGCAGCTGCTACTTGCCCGCCGCGTGGGCCGGCTTCTTTGTAGCGCCAGTGCGCCGCCATGCCATACTCGGCGAACTGATGCATTTCGCGAGTGCGTATCTGTATTTCAAAGCAGCGCCCGGCTTCGTCGGCCACCACCGTGTGCAGGGACCGATATCCGTTGGGCTTGGGCCTTGAGATGTAGTCGTCGAACTCTTCGGCCACCGGTGTCCACATCGAATGGGCCAGGGCCAGCACGGCATAACAGGCG
>JAEWEH010000186.1 GCA_023389535.1 Pseudomonadota bacterium | reverse complement strand
CGAACCCTTCGCGCATCTGGCCAGCCATGCCATCCATGCCCGCAATCATCATGTCAAGTATGGCGCGATGAAGCTGGAGGAAAAAGGATCGACCGGGGCTTTCGTGACCCGCACGATACGCAAGGTCATCGACGAAGAAACGGCCCGCCTTGAAAATGGCCTGACGGTGCTGGCGTCGATAGGGTCCACGGCGCCGTTCGTGGGCTTGTTCGGAACGGTGTGGGGGGTATACCATGCACTGATAGGCATAGGCTTGTCCGACGGCGTCACGGTGAACCGCATCGCGGGGCCGGTGGGCGAGGCGCTGATCATGACCGGGCTGGGCCTGGCGGTGGCTATCCCGGCGGTGCTGGCGTATAACGGTTTTGTGCGCGGTAATCGCGTCTACTTGGCCCGCCTGGATGCTTTCGCCCATGATCTGTTTACTTTCCTGTCGACGGGGCAACAGGCCTTCGAGGCATCCGGCAAGGTGCGCCGCGTGACGCTTGCGGCCACCAAGGGCGAATAACATGGCATTCGGCAGCTTTGACAACAACAATGGGGCAAGCCATACGGTTTCCGAGATCAATATGGTCCCCTTGATTGACGTGATGCTGGTCCTGTTGGTGATCTTCATCATCACGGCGCCTTTGCTCAGTCATTCAATCAAGATCAACGTACCTCAGGCCAGCGCCCAGCCAGTCGAACAAGAACCCAGGATCATCGACCTGGCTGTGGATGCCAATGGGCAATTGTTCTGGAACGAAGCGCCGGTCAGCTTTGATGAACTGACCGGCAGGTTCACGGCCGAGGCCGTGCAGGAACCGCAAGCGGAACTGCGCATACGCGCCGATCTGAACACGCGCTACGAAGTCTTGGCGCAAGTCATGGGCAGCGCCAAAGCCGCGGGTCTGAAACGCCTGGGCTTCATCACGCGTCCGGGCGCGGACAATGCCGCGACATCCGGCCACGCGCCAGCGGCGCAGCATGGCGAGGCGGCAGGCGCCGGGGCCCCTGAGGCCACAACAGCACCGGCCAAATAGGCGGCGCCGCGGTCGTATTGCCTCTTGGCGGCCGCCGCGGCTGCCCGAGGATCAGGCTGCACAACGGCCCGCCATGTCCATGACAGCCGGCCCCAGCCAGAAATGGCCATGCCGCCTGCGCTGTCCGCGCCCCAGCCACCTCGGCCGCTGGTGGGGTTCAGCCCGGATTCAGGGTTGTAACCGGCGGTGCGAAATCGGCGGACCCCCCAACATGCAGCATCGCTTCGGATATAGAATCACACTATGCGAGTTCTAGTTATCGAAGACGACACGACCTTGGGCCACGCCTTGCAGGAATTTCTGGCCGAGCAGGGCTATGCGGTCGATTGGCTGACCAATGGGGACCAGGCCTTGGGCGCCGTCGCCGGGCAAAGCTACGATCTGCTGATGCTGGATCTGAACTTGCCGGGCCAGAGCGGGCTGGAAATCTTGCGCAAGTTACGCGCCAACGGCGAACAGGTTCCCGTCCTGATCCTGACCGCGCGCGATGGCGTGGAAGACCGCGTCGCTGGGTTGGACGCCGGCGCCGATGACTATGTCACCAAGCCTTTCGATCTGGCTGAACTTGCAGCGCGTGTACGGGCCTTTGGCCGCAGGCGCGCGGGGCAGGCGCAACCTTTTATCGAAGTCGGTCCCCTGGTCTTTGATTCCGTCGGCCGTGAAATCCGGGTGCACGGCGAGCGCCTGTCTTTGTCTGTGCGGGAATTGTCCGTGCTGGAAATGCTGATGGCTCGCGCCGGGCGCGTGGTCACCAAGCGGCAGATCGTCAATTCCCTATCGGCCTGGGATGCCGACTTCAGCGAGAATGCGGTCGAGGTCTATGTATATCGCCTGCGCAAGCGCCTGGAAGGCACCGGGGCAGGCATCCAGACCGTACGTGGGTTTGGTTACCTGCTTGACGTCGAAAGTGTTGCGTAAATTATGGGCTCTGGTGCTGCCGCGCGGTTCGCTGGCGCGGCATTTGGTGCTGCGGCTGTTTCCCGCGGTCTTGGTGCTGGTACTGCTGGATCTGACCATCACTTGGCTGATGACTCGTCGGATGAGCCTGGAGGCATGGCTGACGCGGGACATCTTCTGGACTATGGTGATCAGCCAATGTCTGCTGATCTCTGTATTTGCCTGGGTATTGATTTCCGGCGTGCGTTCCGGCCTGGCATCCATCAACCGCCTTTCCCAGGAAATCAGCCAGCGCTCGGTCGACGACCTGCAGCCCTTGGATATCGCCGGCCTGCCTACTGAAATTGCGCCGATGGTGGCCCATTTCAATGACTTGCTGCTGAGGCTGGACGATTCCATGCAGGCGCAGAAGCGCTTCATTGGCCATGCTGCCCACCAGTTGCGCACGCCGCTGACTGGGCTGAAGCTGGAACTGGAGCTGATGCTGACCCGCAAGTTGCCGGACGATGTGCGTGAGCGGGCCGAACGCATCAAGCTGGTGACGGATCGAATGATCAGACTGGGCCAGCAATTATTGGTGCTTGCACGCGCCGACTCATCCACCCGACCGCAGGACAGCTTCGTGCGCATGGATTTATGCGAATGGGTGCGCGCCAGCGGCGCTGAATGGATACCGACGACCCGCTCACGCCAGATAGAACTGCGCATGTCGGCGCCGGACGAGCCGGTATGGGTCGACGTGGACCCCTTATTGCTCGAGGAACTGCTAAGCAACTTGATAGACAACGCACTGCGCTATGGTCAGGGAGCGACGGAGATCAGTTTGCGAGTGGCCGCGAATCCGCCTTCGCTCGCGGTGGAAGACAATGGGCCCGGCATTTCGCCTGAAGATGGCGGCCGTGTGTTCGAGGCTTTTTTCCGGTCGCCGAACGCAAGCGCCGAAGGTTCGGGGCTGGGCCTTGCCATCGTGCGGGAAATCGCCCGCGCGCACGGGGCATGGTGGAGCCTGGCGAGCCGGCCGGACTTCCCCGGCACCCGCGTCACGGTCGTTTTTCCTGGCCCGCGGATAGGCGCAAAGTTAACCAGACAAGAGTGATTCATGGCGGTATTGCAAGCAGGGCAACACGGACACGGCGAGCATGGCCATGCGCCCGGGCCGGCGCTGATGCTCGGAGCGCTGGGGGTCGTCTATGGCGACATCGGCACGAGCCCCCTTTATACAATCCGTGCGGCCTTGTCGCGGATGCCGGAGCAGGGCGCGCCGGCGATACTGGGCTTGTTGTCTTTGTTGTTCTGGATGTTGATGGTCGTCGTATCCCTGAAGTACGTCACGATCATTCTGCGGGCCGATAACCGTGGCGAAGGCGGTACCCTGGCACTGATGGAGCTTGCCTTGCGCGGCCGCGGCCGCAAGAAACGCTGGCGGCTGATTATTCTGGGATTGATCGGGGCCTGTCTTTTTTACGGCGACAGCATGATCACTCCGGCCATCTCCGTATTGTCCGCGATCGAAGGCATCAGCATCGTATCGCACCGCCTGGACGACTGGGTGGTGCCCATTGCGATCGCCGTGCTGGCCGGACTGTTCCTGATTCAATCACGCGGGACGGGCGCCATAGGCAAGTTTTTTGGCCCCATCATGCTGGTCTGGTTCCTGACGCTGGGTTGCCTGGGGGCGTGGCGCATTATCTTGGAACCCGCTGTGCTGCAAGCCTTGAATCCGGTCTGGGCATGGCGCTTTATTGCGACCGCGCCATGGGAAGTATTCCTGCTGCTGGGCGCCATCGTGCTGGCATTGACAGGTGCGGAAACGCTGTATGCGGACATGGGCCATTTCGGGCGTTCCGCCATTCGCCGCGCCTGGTTCGGGGTCGTGCTGCCCGCTCTGGTTCTGTGTTATTTCGGGCAAGGCGCGTTAGTGATGGCCGATCCTGCCACGCTGAAGAATCCGTTTTTTCTGATGGCGCCGGAGTGGGGGTTGATTCCGTTGGTCGGTTTGGCCACGATTGCGACGGTCATTGCATCCCAATCGGTGATTTCAGGTGCGTTTTCGGTTACTCGCCAGGCGGTGCAACTTGGCTTCTGGCCACGTATGGTGATTCTGCATACTTCTGCCCAGGAAGAAGGCCAAATCTACCTGCCTCGTGTCAATATCCTGCTGTTTCTTGCCGTGCTGGTGCTCGTATTGTCTTTCGGCTCGTCCGATGGGCTGGCGCATGCCTATGGCTTTGCCGTGACCGGCACAATGCTGATGACCTCTTTGCTGGCCTTTATGGTCTTGCCGCGTGGCACGCACGGGCTGCGGCGTGCCATGTGGCTGGCGCTCATCAGCCTGTTCCTGATGATGGATGTTTTGCTGTTCTCGTCGAACGCGCTGAAAATCCTGGATGGCGGCTGGGTTCCGCTGGTGGTTGGGGCCGCTTTGCTGACTTTGATGGTGACCTGGAAGCAAGGCCGTGAAAAGATACACGAGACGTTGGCCGGAGACCATCAGCCATTGAAGTCTTTCATGGCCGCACTGGACGAATACCCGCCGACGCGCGTGCCGGGCACAGCAGTATTCATGAGCATGATTGTCGACACCGTGCCGCCGGCCTTGCTGCATAACCTGAAGCACAACAAAGTACTGCACGAACAGGCGGTCTTTCTGACCGTGGAAAGCGCCGATGTGCCTTATGTGCCATTGGCCGAGCGGTACCAGCTGGAGCGCACCGGCCGCAGCAGCTGGCAGGCTGTGGTGCGCTGGGGCTTCAAGCAAGAGCCCAATGTGCCGCAGGCCCTGGAGCAGATTGCCGCGGAACATCCCGAAATCAACCTGGATCCGATGCAGACGTCCTATTTTCTGTCGCGCCAGACCGTGATTGTCGTGCCGCGCTCACGATTCGGTCTGTCATGGCGGCGGCGCTTGTTCGCATTCATGGCACGCAACGCCAGCCGCAGTACCCGTTTCTATAAGATCCCGCCGAACCGGGTGGTGGAAATGGGCATGCAGACCGAACTTTAAGCGGGCCGTCCCGGGCAAGCTCCGGCCACCCGGGGCCGGAGCGCTAAACGCTATTTGGCAACGCCGGTACCCGGAGCGGGCGTGGGCGCCAGCGACGGCGCGGGCACGACAGGCGGGGGGTTGGGCGTCAGGCCAGGCGCTGGTGTCACGGGGGGAGCAGCAGGTACTGCGTTTGGCATGGCCCCCGGGACAGCGGGCGGCATGGTCCCGGTTGTCGGGGCAGGCGCCGGGATCGTGATCGTGGTTTCGCGCAACACGCCGCCGGCGCCAACGCTGCCTTGTACCGTTGTGTCTTTGCCCGACATCTGCAACATGCAGTCATCGCGTTCGGCGGCGGGCAGCGACTGGCACCTTGCAACCTGGTTCTGCTCGAAGGAGCCGCCATGATTGTTCAGGCGGTTGCGACGCGCTTCTTCAAGCGCAGCGCCCGCTTCGCGCAGGCAAGTGGCCTGGTCCTGGTTGGTTTGCCCCGCTTTGCACCGGGCGACATCTTGCCGGTACTGCGCCTGGATATCGCTGTCGCTGGCCGAGCTTGCCGCCATGGCAGGCGCGGCGGCCAGTGCCGAAGCGCCCAGCGCCAAGGCGGCCAGCAAAGAGGAAGAAAGGGTCGTCGATCGAGTTTGCCTCATATACGTACTCCTTATAGAAATGCCTGTCATATGCGACAAGCCTCGAAATCAGTATATAAGGGTTCACCCCAGCGTGTGTAAGCGAATGTACTAGACGCCGGCCAGCATGGCGGCAGGCAGCTTCAACGGGCCGGCGAGCCGGCGTCTTCGCGCGGGTGCTCGCCGGGCATGCCGCCCGCGTCACGGTGTTCTTCAGACGAAGCTGCGACGTCTACGTCTTCGGGTCGCTGGGCGGACGGATCTACATTGCGCTTGATCGCGGCGCGCATCAGCAGCATGGCGGTTACGGGCGACGTAATGACCAGAAACACGGTAATCAGGAACTGGTGAACGACCACCCGTTGTTCCAGTGTGGATGAAACCAGCACCGACGCGACCAGCACGCAGAACACGCCCAATGTATTGCCCAGCGTGGGCGCGTGTATGCGGGTGTAGAAGCTTTTCAGCCTCAACAGGCCCAGCGAACCCGTCAGTGTCAGGAAACCGCTGATGACGAGCAGAATGGAGACGGGTATTGCAACCCAGGCAGGCAACTCGGCAATCATGGCTCGATGACCTCGCCACGCAGCAGGAATTTCGCCATGGCTACGGATCCCACAAAGCCGAACAGGCTGATCAGCAGCGCGATGTCAAAATACAGCGGCGAGCCAAACTGCAGGCCCAGCACCAGTAGAATCAGCATGCCGTTGATGTACATGGTGTCCAGTCCCAACACCCGGTCGGTGGAAGCCGGGCCGCGCCACAAGCGCATGACGGAAAAAACCAGGGCGATCACGTAGCAGCCCAAAGCGAAGGTTGCGGCCCAATAGACGAGCTCGGTCATTGAAAAATCTCCTTCAGGGGACGTTCGTAGCGTTGCTGGATGATCCGCACCCATTCGGCCTCGTCTTTCAGATCCAGCACATGCAGCGTCAGCAGGCCTTCTGCTTCGGAGTAATCCGACCAGACAGTGCCAGGCGTATACGTGACGATGCAGGCCAGCATCGCCAGTCCATGGGGATCTTCAATGTTCACGGGTATCTTGATGAAGCCCGGCGTCGCATTGGCGCGCTCGCCCAGCCAGATGATGCGCGCCACTGCGATATTGGATCGTGTGATGTCCACGGCCACATGCCAGATCAGCAACAGGATGACGCCCAGGCGTTTGGGATAGGCGCGCACCGGGCGCAAGCGCGACGCCGCGAGCGCCCAGCTTAGCAGCAAGGCCAGCAGCGCCCCCAGTGCTATCTGCCCTGGCGCCAGGCTGTCATTGAGCAGCAGCCACAAGGCCAGCAGGCTCAAGGGCAGGGTCACAGGCTTGAGCAGCCGTTTCATTGAGCCACCCCCGGAACGACATCGCGCACGGAGTTCTGTGTCAGCACGGCATTGATGTAGGAGGCGGGGCGGTCCAGGTAGTGGGCGGTCTCGCTAAGATAATTCATGACGGGGCCGGCCCAGAAGGCCAGCGCCACGCAGATCAGCACCAGCAGGCCCACGGGGGCGGCCTCGGACACGCGCAGCCGCGGTGTGATCGTTTCTTCAGGGCTCCAGAACAGCCGTATGCCCGTGCGACCCAACGCAATGATGCAGGCCAGGCCTGAAATCAGCATGCCCGCCACCAGCGACCAGGCAGCCAGGGATGGCGTGTCTGTCGGCGATGTTCCCAGCGCGGCGGACAACAGTGCGAACTTGGCGATAAAGCCCGACAAGGGCGGCAGCCCCGCAATGAGCAGCGCACAGCCGATGAACGAGATGCCGAGAAAGGCCATGGCCGCGGGAATGGCGACGCCCACCACGTCGTCCGAACGGTCCGAAGGTATGGGGTCCTCGAGGTCGAAGGCTTCCAGGCTGACGGCCAGCAAGTCGGCGCCGAAAGTCTGTGTACGTTCTATCATTTCCAGCAGCATGAAGAGCGCGCCCAAGGCCAATACAGACGTGATCAGATAAAACAGCGCCGGACCAGTCAGCACCACCCCGGGCATGCCCAGTGCCGCCAGCAGTGTGCCGGACGATATGATGACGCAGAAGCCGGCCTGACGTTCTGCCTGGGGGGCGGCCAGGATGCCCACGATGCCGAAAGCCAGTGTGGCCATGCCCAGCGGAAACATCCATTCGCCGCCGAAGGCGGCCGGTGCACCGGTGGGCAGCAGCAGCGAGCCGATGCGCAGCAGGGCATAGACGCCCACTTTCGTCATGATGGCGAAGATGCCGGCTACGGGTGCGCAGGCATTCGCATAAGCGGCCGGCAGCCAGAAATTCAATGGCCAGGCCGCCGCCTTGATCAGGAAGGCGATGCCCAGTATGGCGGCGCCCGCCTCGAAGAACTGTCGCTCCGGCCCGGCCAGGCTGCCCGCGCGCAAGGCCAGGTCGGCCATGTTCAAGGTTCCCGTTACCCCATAGATCAGCGCCATGGCGATCAGCAGCAGGAAGGAGGCGACCAGGTTGACGGCGATGTAATGCAGGCCCGCCGTAACGCGCGCCTGACCCGAGCCATGCAGCATCAGGCCGTAAGACGCTGCCAGCAGGACTTCGAAAAAAACGAACAGATTGAAGAGGTCGCCGGTCAGGAAGGCGCCATTCAACCCCATCAGTAAAAACTGGAACAGCGGATGAAAATGCACGCCGGCGCGGTCCCAGCGTGCCGTGGCGTAGCTCCATGTCGCCGCGCCCAGCAAGGCGGTCAGCACCAGCATGATGGTGGACAGCTTGTCGACCACGGCGACGATGCCGAAAGGGGCAGGCCAGTCGCCCAGCAAATAGACGCCTACGCCATCGGGCCAGTCGCTGGGTATATAGCCGGCGGCAAGCCCAAGCAGCGTGATGGCGAAATAGATTTGTGCAACGATGGACACAAAGCCCAGGGTCAGCCGCGCCCGGCGCTGTGTATCGTTCAGCAACAGCATCAGCGCGCCAACGATCAGCGGCACCGCCACAGGAAGAATGGGTAAATGCTTCAGCCATTCATTCACAGCAGTTTCTCCTGTCCGTCGACATGGTCAGTATCCGAAAGTCCGCGCGAAGCCAGCAGCACCACCAGGAACAGGGCCGTGGTGGCAAAACCGATCACGATGGCGGTCAGGACCAGCGCCTGCGGCAGGGGATCGGCGTAGTGGTTGGGGTCGGCGGCCCAGTCAGTATTAATGACAGGCGGCATGCCCAGCTTGATGCGTCCCATGCCGAAAATGAACAGGTTCACGGCATAGGACAGCAAAGTCAGGCCCATGATCACTTGGAAGGTGCGCGGGCGCAATATGAGCCAGATGCCGGAGCCCGCAAGGACGCCTATGGCCAAGGCGAGGACGACTTCCATCAACGATATCCTTCTTCAACAGCGGGCGGCACGGTAACGGGTACGGGTTTTCTGAAAAGCCGCAGCGATTGGTGGGCCAGGGCGACCAGCATCAGCACCGTGGCGCCGACCACCAGCATGTAGACGCCGATATCGAACAGCAACACGCTGGAAATATGGACGTGCCCAATGACGGGCAGGAGCAGGTCGACACTGATGGCTGAAAGGAATGGCTTGGCGGCCCACCAGACCGACATGGCCGCGGCGCCGGCGGCCAGCAGCCCGACCGATATCCAGTATTGCGGATGAATGCGTGGCCGTGCCTCGACCCAGATCACGCCGCC
>JAEWEH010000157.1 GCA_023389535.1 Pseudomonadota bacterium | reverse complement strand
CACATGAACACAATCGAGATCGCCAGAGTCCGCGTCGTACAAGGCATAGGAGGCTTCTGGGTGAACGACCAGCCTGCGATCCAGATGGGCGCCGAGCCCGATGGCTTTTTCTTCAAAGGGTCGCCCGTAAGCCCCGGGTTCTCATCCATCCGCGAGCCCAGCGTCGCCTATTGCATTGTGATTGAATTGAGCGATGGCCAAATGGCTTTCGGCGATTGCGTAACGGTATTGAACGCCGGCTATGCCGGCCGGCCCCGGCCTATTCTGGCCGAGAACCTGGACGCGGTGCAAAAAACGCTTTCCAGCGCCTATGAGGGCAAGCGGTTCTCGGGCTTCCGGGAAGCCGCCGCGCTGCTCGACAATCTTGATCTGGACGCTGATGTCGCCCGCCCGGTGGCATTCGGCGTTTCCCAAGCGCTGCTTTCCGCCGCCGCCTTGGCCAGCCGCAGTTTGATGGCCGGTGTCCTCACAAGAGAATATGATTTGCCCGGCCGCTATACGGCGCCGGGTCTGGCCGCGTCCTGCGGTGGCAACTGGGAGCTCAATGTAGAAAAGGCCATCGTGCGCGGCGTGGACATGTTTCCTCAAGCCGCCATACAGACTCGAGCCCAATGCGAACAACTGCCCGACTATGCCAGCTGGATTGCGAAACGCCTGAAAGAGCTGGGCGCGCCGGGATACCAGCCGGACCTGCACTTCGACTTCCATTCGGCACTTGGACGGATGTTCGATAACAACGAAGACCGTGTCTGCGACTATCTGTCCAATATCGTCGAAAGGGTAGGCCCGCTGCAAGTGTATTTCGAAGACCCGTTCCTTAGCCATTCCGCCGCCGAGGCGCAAGATCGCATGGCGCGCCTGCGCCAACGGCTGGATGCGCGCGGCCCCCATTGCCGGCTGATCGCGGATGAATGGGTCAACAGCCCCGGAGAAGTCCAGAATTTCGCGGCCGCGCAAGCCGCCCATGCCTTCCAGATTAAGACTCCAGACAATGGCTCCTTGGTCAATACGATTTCCGCCATTCAAACCTGCCATCAGCACAACATACTTTCCTATGTCGGCGGCAGCTGCAACGAGACGGAGATCTCGGTCAAGGCATCCGTCCATGTGGGCATCGCCTTGAACGCCTGGCGCATGTTCACCCGCCCTGGGCTGGGTTTCGACGAAGGACTGATGGTGGTCACCAATGAGCGCAATCGGACCATGGCACTGCTGCCGGGGAACGCGTAGCCGCTTGTCTGCCATAGCCGAAGCTAGCGGCAGGGTGCGTGCATTACACTAGTGGCATGAACGCACCGACCGTCATCGCCATCTGCCCTTCCGCCGACCTCAGCAACGGGGGGCTGGCCCGTAAAATTCCGGTCCGGCATGCGGGCGAAGCCGCGACCGCGTTTTTTGTCCGCTACCAGGACAAGGCCTATGGCTACTTGAATCGCTGCCCGCATATGGGGGCCGAGCTGGACTGGGAAGGCAGTGTCTTTACACGCGCCGGCGATCAGCTGATGTGCGCACGCCATGGCGCCACTTTCCAGCCCGACACCGGAACCTGTACCGGCGGCCCTTGCCAACCCAGCACGCTAAAGGGCCTGGACGTGTTCGAAGCAGAGCAAGAAGGGTGCGCCGTGGTGCTGTGGCGGCCCGAAGGCAAGACCGAACCCGTCTGAGCGGAATCACAGGAAGTGGCCGGGCGGCCACCGGAAGCCGCCCCTTGTTCGCCCATCGCGCTGCTGCGCAGCTACAGCAGCGCCTTCGGTAATAAGTGCTTGAGCTGGGCGCGCATGGCTAGCAGACATTGCCAGCCACGCCTGTGCGCCACCCGCCCTATTTCAATTGCGTCACATCGCGGACCGCGCCGCGATCCGCCGATGTAGCCAGGGCCGCGTAAGCCTTCAGCGCTTGCGACACCACGCGCTGGCGGCCCACGGGCTGCCAGGCGTCGGCTCCGCGGGCCTCCATGGCGGCGCGCCGGCCGGCCAGTTCATCGTCGCTGATGGCCAAACGGATGCTGCGGTTGGGAATATCGATTTCTATCGTATCGCCGTCGTTCACCAGGCCGATATTGCCGCCCTCGGCCGCCTCCGGCGACGCATGCCCAATGACCAGGCCCGATGAGCCGCCTGAAAAACGGCCGTCGGTCAGGAGCGCCGAACACTTGCCCAGACCCTTGGACTTCAGGTAGGACGTGGGATACAGCATTTCCTGCATGCCGGGGCCGCCCTTGGGCCCTTCGTAGCGTATGACCACCACATCGCCCGCCTGCACTTGATCGCCCAGGATGCCGTCCACGGCGTCTTCCTGGCTTTCGTAGACACGCGCGACACCGGTAAACTGCAGTATGCTTTCGTCCACACCCGCGGTCTTGACGATGCAGCCGTTGGGCGCCAGGTTGCCATACAGCACGGCCAGGCCGCCGTCTTGCGAATAGGCATGTTCGCGCGAACGGATGCAACCTTTCTCGCGATCCATATCCAGTTGCTGATAGTGCTTGTCCTGACTGAAGGCCACTTGCGTGCGCACGCCGCCTGGCGCGGCTTTGTAAAATTCCTGCACGGCCGGTGACGCATTGCCGCCGTTGATGTCCCAGACCTCGATCGCCTTGCCCAGCGTCCCGCTATGGATGTTGCCCACCTCAAGATTCAGCAGGCCGGCGCGCGCCAGTTCACCAAGAATGCCCATGATGCCGCCTGCGCGATGGACGTCTTCGATGTGGAATTTGTCGGTGGCGGGCGCTACCTTGCACAGGCAAGGTACGCGGCGCGAAATGCGATCGATATCCGACATGGTGAAGTTCACGCCGGCTTCCTGCGCGGCCGCCAGCAAGTGCAGCACGGTATTGGTCGAGCCGCCCATGGAAACGTCCAGTGTCATGGCGTTTTCGAATGCGGCAAAGCTGGCAATGCTGCGCGGAAGGACGGAGGCGTCGTCGTTTTCGTAGTAGCGCCTGCATAGATCGACCACCAATCTTCCGGCGTTTTCGAACAAGGCCTTGCGCCGCGCATGGGTCGCAACCACCGTGCCGTTGCCAGGCAATGCCAGGCCCAGCGCTTCCGTCAGGCAATTCATGGAATTCGCCGTAAACATGCCGGAACAGGAACCGCAGGTCGGACAGGCGTTGCGTTCGGCCTCGGCCGCTTCGGCGTCGCTGACATTGGGATCCGCCGCCTTGATCATGGCGTCGATCAAGTCCAGCTTCATCAACACCTTTTGCGTGCCCGGCTCGATGACTTTGCCGGCTTCCATCGGCCCGCCCGATACAAAGACGACGGGAATATTCAGGCGCATGGCGGCCATCAACATGCCCGGGGTGATCTTGTCGCAGTTCGAGATGCACACCATGGCGTCGGCGCAGTGGGCGTTGACCATGTATTCCACCGAGTCGGCGATCAGCTCCCGCGAAGGCAGGGAATACAGCATGCCGCCATGCCCCATGGCGATGCCATCGTCCACCGCGATGGTATTGAATTCCTTCGCCACGCCGCCCGCCGCTTCGATCTGCCGCGCCACCAGTTGGCCAAGGTCCTTCAGGTGCACGTGCCCGGGCACGAACTGGGTGAAGGAGTTGACGACGGCAATAATGGGTTTTTCGAAATCGCCATCCTGCATGCCGGTGGCGCGCCAAAGGGCGCGCGCGCCAGCCATGTTGCGGCCATGGGTCGAGGTGCGTGAACGATATTGCGGCATCTGGATCTCGGGATGATGAGAAGAGCAAAAAAGTTCTATGATAATCGATCGTATGAACGCCTCCTTTCAAAAACCTTCACACTAACAGGAGTATTCGTGAATCAAGCAGCGGCCGGAGACACCACTTCATTGCGCAACGACGTCAGGCAATTGGGCCGGACTCTGGGCGAAGTCATTAAGGAATGCGAAGGCAAGGCGATCTACGACGTCATAGAAAAGCTGCGGCGCTCGGCCGTGAAGTTTCGGCGCGAAGGCGATGTCAAGGACAGCAAGACGCTGGAGAAGCTGATCGCCAGGCTGGGCGATGGACAAGCCACATCGGTGGCACGGGCCTTCAGCTACTTTCTGCATTTGTCCAATATCGCGGAAGACCGCGACCAGAACCGCCGCCAGCGGCGGCACGAACTGGAATCGGACGCCCCCATGCGCGGCAGCCTGCAGCATGCATTGAACCTGCTGAATGAAAAAGGCGTCAGCCAGCGCAAGATCATGCGTTACCTGGAAAGCGCCCGCATCGTGCCGGTGCTGACCGCCCACCCCACCGAAGTACAACGCAAAAGCACGCTGGACCTGCATCGCGAAATCGCGCAGCAACTGTCGCTTAGTGACTCGGTCCAGACGCCGTCCGAAAAGCTTTTGCTGCAACAGAAAATGGCCGGCTTGATCGCCACCTTGTGGCAGACCCGGATGCTGCGGCGGCAAAAGCTGACCGTGCTGGATGAAATCGACAATGCACTGACCTACTACACCAGTACATTCTTGACCGCCATACCGCGCCTGTATCAAGACCTGGCGACGCGCTTGCGCCCTCCCGGGCGCTCGCTGTTCGATATCAGCGCGCGGCCCTTGCCGCCGTTCCTGCAGATGGGCAGCTGGATAGGCGGGGACCGCGACGGCAATCCCAACGTGGATGCCGTCACACTGGAACAGGCTTTGCTGCGGCAATCCAGCCATGTCATGCAGCATTATCTGCAAGAGATCAAATCACTGGGCACCGAGGTTTCGCTATCAGATACCTTGGGCTCGGCCAGCGCCCCGTTGCTGGCGCTTTCGCACAGCAGCAAGGATGCGTCCGCCCACCGCGTGGATGAACCTTACCGGCGCGCCTTCATTCATATCTATGCGCGCCTGGCGGCCACTGCGCAAGTACTGACGGGCAGGCAACTTGCCCTGCGGCCCACCTATGAAGCGCCCGCCTATCCGGACCCGCAAGCGTTCCAGGACGACCTGCAGATCGTCGCCGATTCGCTGGACACGCATCACGGCACCCTGATTGCCCAGCTACGCCTGGCCGGCTTGCTGCAAGCGGTCAGCATCTTCGGCTTTCATCTTGCCACCGTCGATTTGCGGCAAAGCTCGGATGTACACGAACGAGTGCTGACCGAACTCTTCAAAGCAGCGGGGGTGCGCTTCAACGACAAGTTGGTGGACTACGCCGCCCTGTCCGAAGACGACCGCGTCGAGCTGTTGCGTAGCGAGCTGCGTCAATCCCGTCCGTTGGTGTCGCCCTGGATCGCCTACAGCGCCGGGACCCAGAAGGAATTGGCCATTCTGCGCATGGCGGCCGGTTGCCGGGCGCGATTCGGCGCCGCCGCCATCAAGCAGTCCATCGTCTCGCACACCGAAACATTAAGCGATCTGCTGGAAGTCCTGGTACTGCAGCAAGAGACCGGCCTGATTTCTCCCGCGGCCGGCGCCGGTGCGCATAACGGCCTGATGGTCGTGCCGCTGTTTGAAACCATCCCCGACTTGATGCGCGGTCCCGACATCATGGCGCGCTGGCTGGCATTGCCCGAAGTCGCCGAACGCGTGACCCACGCCCAGGATGGCATCCAGGAAGTCATGCTGGGCTATTCGGACAGCAACAAAGATGGCGGCTACCTGACTTCCAATTGGGCTTTGTATTGCGCCGAACGGCAACTGGTTCAGGTATTCAAGAAGCATAAGGTCCGACTGCGGCTGTTCCATGGCCGCGGCGGCTCGGTGGCCCGCGGCGGCGGCTCCAGCTTCGACGCCATCCTGGCCCAGCCACCGGGCACCGTGAACGGGCAGATCCGGCTGACAGAGCAAGGCGAGGTCATACAAGGCAAATATAAGGATGCCGAGGTCGGCCGCTGGCATCTCGAAAACTTCGTCGCCGCCACATTGGAAACCAGCCTGGCCGCCAATTCCTCGGTATTGCAGACTGAAGACGAAAACATGGCGCGGTTCGGCGCAGCGCTGGACTTCATGTCGACCGTGGCCGAGCAAAGCTATCGCGACCTCGTCTATGACACACCGGGGTTCGACGACTACTTCTTCGCGTCCACCCCTATCCTGGAAATTGCCGGCTTGAACATTGGCTCGCGGCCCGCTTCACGCAAAGCCAGCCAACGCATCGAAGACCTGCGCGCTATTCCCTGGGGCTTTTCGTGGGCACAGTGCCGTCTGATGCTCACCGGCTGGTATGGCGTGGGGACCGCTATACGCACCTATCTGGAACAGGGCTCGGTGGATGCGCCCGACACCCCCCAGAAGCGTCTGGCGCAATTGCAGGAGATGGCCCGAGTCTGGCCTTTCTTCAATACGCTGCTCTCCAATATGGAACAAGTGCTCGCCAAAACCGATCTGGGCATCGCCCGGCGCTACGCCAGCCTGGTGGCGGACAAGGCTTTACGGGAACAGGTATTCGGCCGGATCCAGGCCGAATTCGAACTGACGCTGGACATGTTCCGGCAGGTGACTCAACACGACCTGCTGGCGGAAGCCGAGCTCTTGGGAGCGGCGCTGACCGAACGTTTCGCCTACATCGACCCCTTGAATCATTTGCAGGTGGAGTTGCTGCGGCGCCACCGCCAGCAAGGGCGCAAGGGGGGCCGGAACAAAGACGAGGAAAGCAGCAGCCAACGCGCCATACACCTGACCATCAACGGCATCGCCGCGGGCCTGCGCAATTCCGGCTAAAAAAAGGCGCCCCGCCGCAGATTGCGGGGGGCGCCGTTACTTGCATGCCGTGCGGGGCTACGTGCTAAACCATGCTGTCGCCATTCTGCCGCGCAGCGCGCATGTCGCGCACCAGCGCCACCAGCAAAACCACCAGCACCACGGTCGAAATCACCGGCCAAACCAAGATATAGCTGGTCAATAACAAGCTACTCATGTGTATTCTCCTTGTTGATTGATGAATGTGCGGCGCCACCAGCATCGCACAGGCCTGCGCACATGCGTAAATGGTGGCTCCCTGAATGCCTCTCTGAGCGTATCAGCCTGCGATCGATCGGCGACCGTGACGTTCGGCATACGCCTCGGGATCCGCAATCTCGTAATCAAAAGACGTGACGCGCTTGGCGAGCAAATTGAAGTTGAAGCGTTTCGAATTACGCCAGCTTAGTGCCACGCACACCGCGGCACTGACGCCATAAGCGGTCAAGGAACTGAGCAACACCTGATAATCCCGCAGGAATCCCAGGATAAACGGCATGGCAACCAATATTGCCAGCAAGCCGACGGCCACCGCGACGGCAGGCGAAAAGAACGCAAACGCCATCAGACCTAGCACGACGCCCAGCCCCAACGTGGCGCAGACTTCGAAGAATGTCGCCACCCAGCCTTCCAGCGGCACCAAGCCGAAGCGCACAACCACGAATAGCGCCACGGCGCTTACCACGGCGGTCGTGAATGCGCGGTTGTCCACCTTGTCCCAATAGAAACTGATGATGACAGGAAACACGATGGCCCCCCAGAGCGCACCGACCAGAACCAGCATCACCAGGATGTCCAGCTTCATGCTGGCAAAAATTACGCCGATCATGGTCGCCAGCACCATGGTGATGCGGCCGTACCAAAGCATGCGTTTTGGGTTGGGTTTGCCCCGAGCCAGGTTCTTGCCGTATAGATCGGTCATGACGATCGCCGATAGTGCCGAGAGATCCGAGTCCGCGGTGGACGATAAAGACCCCACGACCAGGATGAAAAACAGCGCAATGCCTAAAGGCGGCAGGTACATGGATGCCATTTGCGGGATGATGTTGTTCATATCCCCGCCGGCCGGTTTCAAGCCTACGAACAAGGCCAGCATGCCCAGCATGCCCAGGCCGATGACAATGGCGCCGTAGCCTATGGTCGCCGTCAGGAAGGTGGGCTTGATCAGGTCTTCACGCACGGCGAACAGGCGCTGCGCTATCGTCTGGTTGCCGATGGCGTAGGCCAGCACGGCAACGAAGTAAGGCGCGCCCTGCTCCAGTATGGCCTTGGTCGAGAAGAAATCCATCTGCTCGTCAGTAAGCAGCGGCATGTTGGCAACCAGCGTCTCGGTCCCGCCGGCATTGTAGAAAATCAGCGGAATAATCACCACGGCCGCGACGATCATCGCCATCAACTGCACGAAGTCCGTCATCACCGAGGCACGGAATCCCGACCATAGCGTGTAAGACAAGACCCCAAGACCAGCGATCAGAACGCCTTGGATGAAGGTGAGCGGGCTTAGCATGGAGACCAGGGCGCCGGCCGCCGTGAAGTTCACCATCAAGCTGATGCAGCTGCCTACAATATTGGACACCGCCATGATCAGTTGGCTGGATGTGCCGTGCCGCGCATGTATTACTTCGGCCAGGGTATGGGCTTCGGGCGCCAGTTTGCGGAAGCGTCGACCGAACGGATAGATGAAAAGGATCATCAGCGCACCCCATAATCCGTAGTGCAGCGGGCCGGACAGGCCATAGCGATAGCCCGACGTGGCACTGGCATAGAACGAAGCAGCCCAAACCCACGTGGCAATCATGCTGGCTGCCGAGAATCCGAAGCCTATCGCGCCGCTCGACACCATATAGCCATCAACGTTCTCATTCTTCCTGCCTATCAACAACGAGAGCAGGAAGGTCGCCAGATAAAAACCGATCAGCAGCAGCAACGCGCTGGAGGTCGATAATAAATAAAAATCTTCTTCTTGCATGAAAATGCTTCCTCCTAAGATACAAATTCGCGGCGCGCACAGGCGCCGGCCCCGGCACACATTCTTGCGGCGGGAGCCTTTGAACAACACGAGTTACAGGTCGTGTTGCAGCCGCGCGGGCACGGCAAGGTAACCGGCGGTGCCGGCGGGGATACCTGTGCTGTTAACCTGCGAACTGCGGCCCGACAGAATAAACTGCCGGTTGATTGTTCCGCGGCCCATACGGGCCGGGCTTTTTGTTTCGGCGGTAAAGCCGGGCTACTGCGTAGTAGCCTTAAGGATCGTGGCCTATTGTACTGACGCTACATGAAAAGGTCTAGCCCTAATCATTTAACAGTAAATCATTCGGCTGCGAATCATCCGTCCACCAACCAAAAACCCCCAAAGCCCGAGCGTTAGCCGGGGCTTTGGGGAGTGAGACGGTAATCTTGAGTAGTATTGTTGATGTCGACAGGCGCTAGATCAGGATACGGCAGTCGGCCTGCAGTCTTTTATCAATATATTGCTTACTGGCGCCGGCTGCCCCGCAGGGGTATTGGCAAATTGCTGGGCGTCACGCGTCAGCATATTGCCGGCAGCTTGTCCTACCGTATCTTCGTTAAATTTATCG
>JAEWEH010000143.1 GCA_023389535.1 Pseudomonadota bacterium | reverse complement strand
GGCTGTCTGTGGCTCGATCGCGTGCAGGATCCCGGGAATCTCGGCACTTTGCTGCGTACGGCGGCGGCAGCCGGGATCGGGCATGCTTACCTGTCTGCGGGTTGTGCCTGGGCCTGGGCGGCGAAGGTTTTGCGCAGTGGACAAGGGGCGCATTTCGCCATGGCGATTTATGAGCAGGTGGATTTGATGTCCGCACGCAGTCGCCTGGCGGTGCCTTTGGTGGCGACTTCGCTGGAGAATGCGCAGTCGCTCTACGATGCGCCATTGCCATCTCGTTGCGCCTGGGTTCTGGGCAATGAAGGGCAGGGCGTGGATGCGGCGCTGCTGAATGCCGCGGATATGCGGGTGTTTATTCCGCAGGCTGAGGGCGTGGAGTCGCTGAATGTGGCGGTGGCGGCGGGGGTGTGCCTGTTCGAGCAGAGGCGGCGGTTCGGTGGGTCCGTATCTACTGGCTGAAGCGTGTTCTGAATGACCGCCCATGTCGCGCTTCTATGGGCATGCCCGATTTTCGGGTACACGCAACTTCGTGTTTTGTTCTAATTCGTTGCATGTCGACGTCTGCCGGGTGTGTGCTAGGTCGCACTGGCTGTTTCTATGGACGCGTGCCAGTCAATGTGGCGTTACCCGTTTCTATTGACGCGTGCTGGTTAATGCGGCGTTACTCGCTTCTTTTGACGCTTGTCAGTTACTGTGGCGTTCCGTGGTTCTATTGACGCGTGCCGGGTGGCGGGGGCCGGCCTTGCTCCTCGTGACTGGTTCGGCGCCCTGCGCGCCGAACACCGCTGCGCTCGCTCGTTCGCACATTCGTGCTTCCTTCGCTTCCGCTCGCTCAGTCCCGAAAGTCGCTGCGTCCGGCCCCCGTCACCCGGCCCGCTGCGGTCTTGTGTGTTCGTGGCATTGCTGGGGCGGGTTGGGTGCTTGGCCTTCTTTTGTGATGCTTGCTGGCACTGGAACTGGTCCTGCGCCGTCCCGGCCTCGCGCGCCTGCCGCGCGGGCCGGGACATTCGGGGTGGTCAATCGATAGGCTGCTGGCAAGGCGGTTGTACAAGCTTCGTAAGTTCGGTTCCAATTTCAGTTCTGGTTTCAGGTTCTAGTTTCAAGTTCCTGTACCAACGCTCCAATCACAAATCCCCAAGCCTTACCTCCCGACGCTACTAACTTTCGCGCTCCACGGATAATCGCCCATAAACTCTGGTGTAAGGCGTAGCCGGTGGGCAGGGGTTGGGCGACGTTGAGCAAGCCGCGGCAGGTGCTTTGCGGCGGGGGCGTAAGAGGGCGTGCATGTCTGAACAAAAATTCAGCCCACAGGCGGGTGATTTTTTGCCGCCGGGCCGCCCCAAGGCTCGGCGCCCCCGGCAAAAAGCGCCCCCTTGGGGGGGCAGCAAGCCGAAGGCGCAGCGTGGGGGCTTTCATTTCCGAGTTCACGCCCGACCCCGCCGCAAAGTGCCTGCAAGGGAACCCCGAAGGGGCGAAGCGATAGAAGCCCGGCCCCTGCCCACCGGCTGCGCCGGTTAAGAAACCCGAAACGGCCCCTAATCCAGCGTTAACCCCAGGCGGTTGATCACCGCATCCCAGCGAGCCTTCTCCGCCTTCATCATCTCCATCAGCGCTTCAGGACTCGACGGAGCGGGGGTGAAGTACAGCGTGGCCATTTGTCGAACGACTTCAGGCTGCGCAAGTGCCTCGGTCACTGCTTGATGCAGCTGCTTCTTGATATCGGCGGGCGTGCCGGCCGGAACGAACAACGCATCCCAGGAGATCGATTCAAAGTCGGGATAGCCTTGTGATGCGACCGTGGGGATACCGGGCAGCACATCGCTCGGTTCCAGGCTGGTGATCGCCAGGGCCCGGACTTTGCCCGCTTTTACTTGCGGCATGGCAACGCCGGGCACCATGAAGCCCGCCTGGATGTCCCCGGCGATGATGGAGGTAATGACTTGAGGAAAGCCGGTATAAGGAATTTGCTGCAGCTTGATGCCGGCTTCGTGCTCCAGCATGGCCATGCCCAGATGCGACGAGCTGCCCGGCCCGACGGTGCCGTAGTTCAGCGCTCCGGGGTCGGCCTTGGCTGCCGCCACGAAACTCTGCAAGTCCTTGGCCGGTGAGTTGTCAGGTACGACAAGGACATTGGGGCTGGTGCCGACCAGGCTGATCGGGTCCAGGTCGGTGAAGGGATCGTAGCCCAGCGTCTTCTTATAGAGGGTAGGCGCCGTCACCATGGGGCCGTTGATGGTCAGCAGCAAGGTATAGCCGTCGGGCTTGGCCTTGCTCGCCTGCCGCGTACCGATGTTGCCACCTGCGCCGGGCTTGTTTTCTACCACTACAGCCTGGCCGAGCTTCTTGGATAATGGGTCAGCCAGTGCACGCGCCAGGGTATCGGGCGAAGAACCCGCGGGGAATGGCACGATCATCTGGATCGGGCGTTCCGGCCAGGCAGCGACGACAGCGGGCGCCCAGGCCAGCATGCCGGCGCCGCCAAGCATGGCCAGGGCGGCGCATCCCAGGCGTCGGCGTATCAATGAAATGCGATGCATTATTCTTCCTTGTATCAAGCGTAAAGGATCAACGAGGCGACGATGGCGATTCGGCCTTGGCTTCGCGGGTAAGCAGTTCGGCGACCGCCTGCTGGGGCGCCAGCCCTTCGAACAGCACTTTGCATACCGTTTCCGTAATCGGCAGCTCGACGCCATGGCGCCTGCCCAATGCCAGCGCCGCTTGTGCGCAGCGGACCCCTTCGGCGGTCATGCCGCCCGCCAGGATGGCGTCCAGCGTCTGGCCTTGCCCTATGGCCAGCCCGACTTGCCGGTTGCGCGACAGTGCGCCGGTGGCGGTCAGGACCAAATCGCCCAGGCCGGTCAAGCCTGCGAACGTTTCGGCTTCCCCACCCATGGCCAAACCAAGGCGGCACATTTCGGCCAGCCCGCGGGTGATCAACGCGGCGCGGGCGTTGGTGCCCAGTTCCAGGCCGTCGGCGATGCCACAGGCAATTGCCATGACGTTCTTCAACGCCCCGCCCACCTCGACGCCAATCACGTCGGTGCTGGTGTAGATGCGCGCATTGGAGCCGTGCAGGGCGGCCACGGCGTCCCGGGCGGTGTGCGCGCTACGCGTGGCAATGGTCAGCGCGACCGGCAGGCCTTGGGCCACTTCGCGGGCAAACGAGGGGCCGGACAGCACGCCCTGACCAAGCTGCGGAAAAGCGTGGAAAGCCGACTGGGCGATTTCATGCGGCAGTTGGCCTGTCGTCTTTTCGAAGCCTTTGCAGGTCCAGACGACGCTGAGTTCCCCCAGCTGTTTGCCGGCCAGAGCGCGCGCAAGATGTTCGCAGGTTTCGGCCATGCCGGCCACGGGCACGCCCAGTATGATCAGTCCGGCCGAGCTTGCATCGCTGCAGGCATGGTCAACGGCCTGTCCAAAATCGTCTGTGGCCTTCAGCCCGGCGGGCAGCCGGACATCAGGCAGATAGGAAGGATTGATGCGGCTATCGTTGATGGCGGCAGCCGCCTGGCTGTTACGCGCCCACAACAGCGTGTCGGCACGGGCGCTGGCCAGCGCCGCCAGCGCCGTACCCCAGCTTCCGGCCCCCAGCACGGCGACGCGAACAGGCAAAGGCGTGGCGCTCATGGCCGCGATGTTATTGGCGCGTGGCGCCCGGAGGCAGGATCAAGCCGGAGTCTTCCTTGCCTTTTTGCTCTTCGGCCAACTGGGCCAGGCGTTGTTCGTACAGCCCCTGGAAGTTCACCTCGGCCAGGTGCAGTGCCGGCAGGGACGTGCGGTTGATGGCATCCGCCACGTTGGCGCGCAGGTAGGGATAGAGCATTGTCGGGCAGACGATGCCGATCAGCGGATCCAGTTGCTCTGCGGGAATGTTGGCCGCCTCGAAAATGCCGGCTTGCGTGGCTTCAACCAGATACAGGACCTTATCCTGGATGCGGGTGGTTACCGTCGCCGTGACCGTGGCCTCGTAAACGGTTTCGGCCAGGCGCTGGCCGCCGACGTTGATGGATACTTCCACCGTCGGGCCTTCCTGTTCGAGGAAGATCTGCGGCGCATTGGGCATTTCCAGCGACAGGTCCTTCACGTAGGTGCGCTGCAGGCTGAAGCTGGGATCAGTGCTGCCTTGTTCTTCCTGACTGTTTTGTTTCTGTTCGGCCATGTTGTTTCCTGAATGTGTAGGGTGAATTGGATATCAAGCGGCAAGCAAGGGCGTCAGGCCGCCGGCGCGGTCCAGCGCCGCCAGGTCGTCGTAGCCGCCCACATGCGTCTCGCCTATATAGATTTGCGGCACCGTGCGCCGGCCGGTGCGTTCCATCATGGCGCTGCGCTGGCTGGGGTCCAGATCGATGCGTATTTTTTGTATTTCCGTCACGCCGCGCTGCTTCAGCAGCATCTCGGCGCGCACGCAATAGGGGCACACGGCGGTGCAGTACATGATTACGTTTGCCATGGTGTTTCCTTTGCAAGCAAAAAGGCGGGGCTTAGCTTTTCTTGGACAGCGGCATGCCGGCCTGTATCCACGCGCGCAGGCCGCCCTCGAGGTTGACGGCTTCAGTGTAGCCTTGTTTGCGCAGCATGCCGGCGACGCGCGCGGAATCGCGCCCTTGCTCGCACACCACGATAATGGGTTTGTCTTTGGGTAAAGTATTGAGCTTGGACTGGATGTCCGCCGCCGCCACATGGCGCGACTGCGGTATGCTTCCTGCCTTGAAGGCCTCGTGGCTGCGTACGTCCAGGAAAATCCCCTGTTTCTGATTCGCCAGTTGTACTGCCTGCTGTGTGGAGACGGTCTTGGCGCCGCCCTGCAGCAGCTTGGGCAGCATCAGCATGACGCCGGACGCGATGGCGACAAAAAGAAAAATAAGGTTGTTCTGGTCAAGAAAAAAGTCCACGATGTATCCCGAAAGTACCCCAGTAAGCAGGGCAGAATCAGGGGATTATAAAATGGACGGCGATTTTCAACTTTTAGGCGATTTTTACCATGCATAAACTCGTATTGATGCGCCACGGCGAGAGCCAGTGGAATCTTGAAAACCGCTTTACGGGCTGGACGGATGTCGATCTGACCGACACGGGTCGCAGCCAGGCCTGGCAGGCCGGGGAACTCCTCAAGCAAAATGGCTTCGAATTCGACCTGGCCTATGCGTCGGTGCTCAAGCGCGCGATACGCACGCTCTGGATTGCGCTGGACGCCATGGATGCCATGCACACCCCCACGGGGCTTAGCTGGCGGCTGAATGAACGCCATTACGGCGCCTTGCAGGGCCTGAACAAAGCGGAAACCGCCGCAAAGTATGGCGATGAACAAGTGCTGATCTGGCGCCGCGCCTACGCCATTGCACCCGATCCGCTGGATCTGGACGACCCGCGCCATCCGCGCTTTGATCGCCGCTATGCCAAGATCGGCGCCGACAAGCTGCCCGCAACTGAATGCCTGAAGGACACGGTGGCGCGTGTCCTGCCGTTCTGGAACGAATCCATCGCGCCCGCCATCCGGGCCGGCCGCCGCGTGCTGGTTTCGGCGCACGGCAACAGCTTGCGTGCGCTCATCAAACATCTGGACGGCATTTCGGACGACGACATCGTGCACCTGAACATACCCACGGGCCAGCCTCTGGTATATGAACTGGATGACGACTTGCGTCCCTTGCGCCATTACTACTTGGGCGATCCTGCCGAAATCGAGGCCGCCATGGCGGCCGTCGCCAATCAAGGCAAGGCGCGGAAGTAAATATGCGGCGCGCGCTGGCTACGGCAGTTCTAGCCCTGTGGGCCGGCCTGGCGTGGGCGGCCGAGCCGTCGCTGGCGCAGCGGCAGGCCGATGCCAGGAAGCAGCAGGCCGAGCTGCGCGCGCGCATTGAAAGCTTGCAGCAGGATATCGACAGCCGTGAAACGACGCGGCGTGATGCCGCAAACGAGCTCAAGGCGTCCGAGTCCGCCATCTCGGCCATCAATCGCACACTGGCGGGGCTGGAGTCCAGCCGCGCCGATACGCAGCGCGAACTGCAGGCCATCGAAGGCGACATCACTGAACAAAAGAAACTGCTGGGACAGCGCCAGCAAGAACTCGGGGATCAATTGCGTGCGCAGTATTCCAGCGGCCTGTCTCCCTGGACGGCGCTGTTGTCTGGCGATGATCCCCAAGTAATAGGCCGCGACCTGAGCTATCTGGGCTATATCACCAAGGTGCAGGCCGAAGCGGTACGTGCCGTGCGCGCCGCGCTGGATAAACTGGCCCGCCTGCAGGCGGACGCTCAGGCGCATCACAAGAAGCTGGCCCAACTGGCCGACGAAACCACGGAACAGAAGGCATCGCTGGAGGCGCAGAAGGAAGAGCGCCAGCAAGTGTTGGCCCGGATCGATGCGCAACTGAAAGAGCAGCGTGGGCGAGCCGAGCGGCTCGCGCACAATGACCAACGGCTGGGTGACTTGATCACGGGCCTGGACAAGGCTATCGCCAAGCAAGTCGAAGAAGCTCGTATCGCCGAGGAAAAACGCCGTGCGGAAGCGGCCCGCAAGGCCGAGCGCGAACGCCAGGCCGCCCTGGAGCGGCAACGTGAACTCGCGCGTAAGCGCGAAGAAGCCCGCAAGGCCGAGCTGGCGGCAAAGGCGGCACAGGAAGCCGCCCAGCGGCGCCGCGACCAGCACGAGGCCGAACAGGCACGGCTGCAAGTGGAAAAGGCCAGGGCCGAGGCTCGCGCGGCCGAAGAGGCGCAGGCGCGCAGCCAGGCTCCGGCTGCTCAGCCGCCGGCCCCGGAATCCATCAGCGGTTCAGTGGCAGGCTTGCGACCGGGCGGGCGGGCAGAAGATCAAGCCGCAGCGGTTCAGGGTCAGCCCGGGCCCGGTGAACGTGGCCGGACCGAATC
>JAEWEH010000138.1 GCA_023389535.1 Pseudomonadota bacterium | reverse complement strand
CTGGTTCCTGCATGGCCTGTTTGCCTGAGACGAACCATGCATACGCCCTCTTCCCTGCCTCCTTACAGCGAATTGCATTGCCTGAGCAATTACACGTTCCTGCGTGGCGCTTCCTATCCGGAAGAGCTGGTCATGCGCGCAGCAGAACTGGGCTACGGTGCGATCGCCATCACTGACGAATGTTCGGTCGCCGGCGTTGTCCGGGCCCATGTTGAAGCCCAGAAACAGAACCTGCCCCTGCTGATCGGTTCAAGCTTTACCTTGCGCAATGCCGCCGGCCAACCAGCCGTGTCGCTGGTCGTGCTTGCGCAAACCCGCCGGGGCTATGGCAACTTGTGCGAATTCATCACGCTGGGCCGCCGTCGCGCCCCTAAAGGGGAATATCGGCTTTCCCCCACTGACATCGACCATCCGGCCGACCCGGCCCTGGCTCATTTGCAAGGTCTGCCCGAATGCGTGGTTTTGCTGGTGCCCGAATATGGCGCAGCTTACGAGCGCCTGCTGGCCCAGGCCGAATGGGCCGCTGCCACATTTCCCGGCCGTTGCTGGATGTCGCTGACGCTTTTGCATCGCGCGCAGGATGATCGTCACAAGACTGCCGTGCTGGCAGCGGCGCGCCATGTCGGCATTCGCGTTGTGGCAACGGGCCAGGTTGAAATGCATGTCAGGTCGCGCAAGCCCTTGCACGATACGCTTACCGCCGTGCGACTGGGCAAATCAGTGCCGGAATGCGGCTTCCAGCGTGCGCCCAACGCCGAACATCATCTTCGGTCGCGGCTGCGCCTGGCCAATCTTTACCCGCGCGAAGCATTGGAAGAAACGCTCGAAGTCGCAACGCAATGCCCGTTTCACCTGGATGAACTGAAGTACGAGTATCCAGACGAAATTTGCCCGGAAGGCATGACGCCTACGACTTATTTGCGCCAGGAAACCTATATCGGCGCCCACTGGCGTTTCCCCAAAGGCATTCCTATTAATGTCCATGAACAGATCGAACATGAATTGGAGTTGATTGCCGAACTTGAGTACGAGCCTTATTTCCTGACGGTCTACGATATCGTCAAGTTTGCCCGAAGCCGCCAGATTCTTTGTCAGGGTCGTGGCTCGGCAGCCAACAGCGCGGTCTGCTATTGCCTGGGCATTACAGAAGTGGACCCGGCGCGCGGCAACAACTTGTTCGAACGCTTCATCAGCCGTGAACGCAATGAACCGCCCGATATCGACGTCGACTTCGAGCATCAGCGGCGCGAAGAAGTCATCCAGTACATCTACGAGAAATACGGACGGGATCGGGCAGCCCTGACTGCTGTAGTCATCACTTATCGGGTCAAAAGCACGATACGCGACACAGGCAAAGCGCTGGGCATCGACCCGATGATTGTTGATGCCGTGGCCAAGTCCTACCATTACTGGGATGGGCGCAGCAACCTGACCGCACGCCTGGCTGAATGCGGGCTGGATCCGCAATCCCCCACTGCCCAGCAATGGATCCGCCTTGCTGAACGGCTGATGGGCTTCCCCCGGCACCTATCGCAGCACCCCGGAGGGTTCGTGATATCGCGCGGCCCGCTATGCCGCCTGGTTCCGATTGAAAACGCGGCCATGGCCGATCGCAGTGTCGTGCAATGGGATAAGGACGATATCGACGCCGTGGGCCTGCTTAAGATAGATATCCTGGCGCTGGGCATGCTCAGCGTCATCCGGCGTGCGCTGGAAGGCGTATCGCAGCGGCGCGGCGAGCCGTTCGAGCTGCAGGATATCCCATCTGAAGATAACGCAACCTACGACATGATTTGCGCAGCAGACACCATAGGCACCTTCCAGATTGAATCGCGCGCCCAGATGACCATGCTGCCGCGCATGCGTCCGCGGGTCTTTTACGATCTGGTGATCGAGGTTGCGATCGTGCGGCCGGGCCCGATACAGGGCGGCATGGTGCACCCGTACTTGCGGCGCCGGCAAGGCCTGGAAAAGGTCAGCTATCCCAGCGAGGCTGTGCGCAAAGCGCTGGAGCGCACCCTGGGCATACCTATTTTCCAGGAGCAAGTCATGCAGGTGGCCATGCTTGCCGCCGGGTTTACCGCCGGCGAAGCCGACGAATTGCGTCGCTCCATGGCGGCATGGCGGCGTAAAGGCGGGCTGGGCAAGTTTTATGACAAGATCATCGACGGCATGACCCGCCGCGGCTACGACAAGGAATTTGCAGAGCAGATCTTCAAGCAGATCCAGGGCTTTGGCGAATATGGCTTTCCTGAAAGCCATGCCGCAAGCTTCGCCTTGCTGGCCTATGCCAGCTGTTGGCTCAAGCGGCACGAACCTGAATCATTCCTGATGGCCTTATTGAATAGTCAGCCGATGGGGTTTTATTCGCCTTCGGTACTTGTACAGGATGCACGGCGCCACGGCGTAACAGTCCTGGCGGCCGATGCAACGATCAGCCACTGGGAAGCGCAATTGGAACCTATGGATGCCAGCCGTCCAGCGGTACGCCTGGGCCTGAATCAATTAAACGGCATGCGCCGGGAAAGTGCCTGGCGCATAGAAGAGACACGGGCCATACGGCCGTTTGCATCGGTTGCCGACATGGCCAGGCGAGCCAATCTGGACCGGCATGACTTGAACTGCCTGGCCGCGGGTGACGCCTTGCGCACACTGGCCGGCCATCGGCGGGCGGCACTGTGGGAATCGGTCGTCAGCGCGCCCGAACGCGGCTTGCTAAAGGAAGCGCACATCCAGGAACAAGCTGCGCCACAACTACCATTGCTGACTGAAGGCCAGGCGCTGGTGGCGGACTACCGCAGCCTGGGCTTGACACTGGGGCGCCATCCCCTTGCTCTGTTGCGCGACAGGCTTACCGCCTTGCAGTTTTCCTCTGCGGCACAGTTGCGCGAACAACCTGACCGAAGGCTGGTGCGCGCTTGCGGCATTGTTACCGTACGCCAACGCCCGGGCACATCAAAAGGGGTCGTGTTCGTGACACTGGAAGATGAAACAGGCCAGATCAATCTTGTCGTTCGACCACACATTATCGAACGCCAGCGGCGGGAACTGCTTACGTCCAGAATGCTCGGCGCCTACGGCACTTGGCAATCCCAAAGCGGCGTACAACACCTGATCGTGGGCAGGCTCGTTGATTTGACACCCATGCTGGGCGCGCTGGAAACCGTAAGCCGTGACTTTCATTAATCGCGGCAAACGCTGCGTTAATCGATATCCGAACCCGCCTGCTGCAAGGCCCACATTTGCGTATAGCGTCCGCCGCGCGCCACCAGTTCCCGATGCGTGCCCCGTTCGATTACCCTGCCCTTGTCCAGCACCAGAATTTCATCCGCTTCCACAATGGTGGACAGGCGATGCGCGATGATCAGTGTGGTGCGGTTCCTGGCAATTTGACTCAACTCTTCCTGTATCGCCCTTTCGGTGCGCGTATCCAGAGCGCTCGTTGCCTCATCCAGGATCAGGATAGGCGGGTCTTTGAGCAGCGTCCGGGCAATGGCGACCCGCTGTTTTTCCCCGCCGGAAAGCTTGAGCCCGCGCTCGCCCACTTGCGTCTGGTAGCCTTCGGGCAGACCGATGATGAAATCGTGAATACTGGCCGCCTTGGCGGCCTGGAAGATCTCATCCTGGGTGGCCAATGGATTGCCGTAAGCGATGTTGTACAGGATGCTGTCATTGTACAG
>JAEWEH010000070.1 GCA_023389535.1 Pseudomonadota bacterium | reverse complement strand
AATGATACATATCCGCCAGATATTGGCATTTATACCGCAACTCGCCTGGAAATGTTGGTTTTCGGCAACAAAAACGGAGGACCGCTTAAAGTGCTTTATGAAGAAGCCCCGCGGAGCCCCGGAGAAGCGCGCTGCCATGGCAGGGGCCCGTCGGGAGAGCGCGCCGCGCGGCGCCATAGTGGTATCGGCCTGCCGTCCCCGTAGAGGGAAGTGCTAGAATTTCCCATTCGCCCGACATCGGCCACTTTCTTGCTTTACCTATAAGACACTCTATGGATTCCTTCGCCAAGGAAACGCTTCCTATCTCGCTGGAAGAGGAAATGCGCCGCAGCTACCTCGACTACGCCATGAGCGTGATCGTGGGGCGGGCCCTGCCGGACGTCAGGGACGGGCTGAAACCCGTGCACAGGCGCGTCCTCTTTGCCATGCACGAACTGAACAACGACTGGAACCGGGCGTACAAGAAGTCGGCGCGTATTGTCGGGGACGTCATTGGTAAATATCACCCCCATGGTGATTCAGCCGTATATGACACCATCGTCCGCATGGCCCAGGATTTTTCCTTGCGCTATATGCTGGTCGACGGCCAGGGTAACTTTGGCTCCGTCGACGGCGATAGTGCGGCGGCCATGCGGTACACGGAAATACGCCTGGCCAAGATCGCCCACGAACTGCTGGCCGACATCGACCAGGAGACCGTGGACTTCGGCCCCAACTACGACGGCAGCGAACAGGAACCCTTGCTGCTGCCTTCGCGCCTGCCCAACTTGCTGGTCAATGGCAGCTCGGGCATCGCCGTGGGCATGGCGACCAATATACCCCCGCACAACCTTTCCGAGGTGGTCGACGGCTGCCTGTATTGCCTGCGCAACCCGGAATGCACGGTCGACGAACTGATCGAACTGATTCCGGCGCCCGATTTTCCCACCGGCGGCATCATCTATGGCATGTCGGGTGTGAGGGAAGGCTACCGCACCGGCAGGGGCCGTGTCATCATGCGGGCCAAAGCCCACTTCGAGGACATGGAAAAGGGCAACCGCCAGGCCATTGTCATCGATGCGATTCCTTACCAGGTCAATAAAAAGACCCTGCAGGAAAAAATCGCCGAACTGGTCAACGAGAAGAAGATCGAGGGCATTTCCGACATCCGCGACGAGTCCGACAAAGACGGCATGCGCCTGGTGATCGAACTCAAGCGCGGGGAAGTGCCCGAAGTCGTCCTGAACAATCTCTACAAGAACACCCAGCTGCAGGATACTTTCGGTGTCAACATGGTTGCGCTGGTCGACGGCCAGCCTCGCCTGCTGAATCTGAAGCAGATGGTGGAATACTTCCTTGCGCACCGGCGCGAGGTCGTGACGCGCCGCACGGTCTTCCAGCTGCGCAAGGCGCGCGAGCGCGGCCATGTGCTGGAAGGCCTGGCGGTGGCGCTGGCCAACATCGATGATTTCATCGCCATTATCAAGGCAGCGCCCACGCCGCCCGTGGCACGCCAGGAACTGATGGCCCGCTCCTGGGATTCGTCCCTGGTGCGCGAAATGCTGTCGCGGGCCGACCAGGGCGATACGCCGGGGGGACGCACCGCCTATCGCCCCGAATCCTTGCCGGACAGCTATGGCATGCAGCAGGACGGCCTGTACCGCCTTAGCGATGTCCAGGCCCAGGAAATCCTGAACATGCGCCTGCAGCGCCTGACTGGCCTGGAGCAGGACAAGATCGTCGGCGAATACAAAGATATCATGGCGACGATTGCCGACTTGCTGGACATCCTGGCCAAGCCCGAGCGCATCACTGCCATCATCGGCGACGAACTGATCGCCATCAAGGCGGAATTCTCCACCGGCGCCAAAGACACGCGCCGGTCCGAAATCGAACACAACGCCACTGAGCTGGACACGGAAGACCTGATTACGCCGATGGACATGGTGGTGACGCTGTCTCAGACCGGCTATATAAAGAGCCAGCCGCTGTCCGAATATCGTTCCCAGAAGCGCGGCGGGCGCGGCAAACAGGCCACCGCGATGAAGGAAGACGACTGGATAGACCAGCTCTTCATTGCCAATACGCACGACTATCTATTGTGCTTCTCCGATCGCGGCCGCGTTTACTGGCTGAAGGTCTGGGAAGTGCCTCAGGGTTCGCGCAATTCGCGCGGGCGGCCCATCGTCAATATGTTCCCGCTGGTGGACGGCGAGAAAATCACGGTTGTGCTGGCCGTCAAGGAATTCAGCGAAGACCACTATGTGTTCATGGCCACCTCGCGCGGCACCGTCAAGAAGACGCCGCTGTCGGATTTCTCTAACCCGCGCAAGGCCGGCATCATCGCGGTGGCGCTGGACGAAGGCGACTACCTGATCGGCGCCGATCTCACTGATGGCAAGCACGATGTCATGCTGTTCTCCGACGCCGGCAAGGCCGTGCGCTTCGACGAAAACGATGTTCGTCCCATGGGCCGCACCGCGCGCGGCGTGCGCGGCATGATGCTGGAAGAAGGCCAGGCCGTGATCGCCATGCTGGTGGCGGGCGATGAGTCGCAAAGCGTGCTCACCGCCACGGAAAACGGCTTCGGCAAGCGCACGTCCATCGTTGAATACACCCGACACGGCCGCGGTAGCAAGGGGATGATCGCCATCCAGACATCGACGCGCAATGGCAAGGTGGTGGGCGCGGTGCTCGTGCGTCCTTCTGACGAAATCATGCTGATCACCACGGCAGGCGTGCTGGTACGCACCCGGGTTTCGGAAATCCGGGAAATGGGCCGTGCCACGCAAGGCGTCACGCTCATCAGTGTGGATGACAACAGCATGCTGTCCGGTGTGCGCCGCGTCGTGGAAAGCGATGCGGACGATATCGTCGTGATGCTGGAAGACGATGATGCCGCCGCGCCTCAGGCCCCGGAAGACGGCGCTCCGGACGCCGCGGACGCCGCGTCGGATGGCAGCGGCCCGCAGGAAGATCCCTCCAACCCGGACTCGGACGACAAGGAAAATTCGTGATGCGCCCGTGGAACTTTTCGGCAGGCCCCTCGGCGCTGCCGCTGGAAGTATTGCAGCAAGCCGCCGCTGAAATGACGGATTGGCACGGTAGCGGCATGTCGGTCATGGAAATGAGCCATCGCGGCAAGCAGTTCACGCAGATCCGCGACGAGGCCGTAGCCGACTTGCGGGAATTGTTGTCGGTGCCCGACGAGTTCGAGATTCTCTTCATGCAGGGCGGTGCGACGGCCGAAAATGCAATTGTGCCGCTCAACCTGATCGGTCGTAACGGTTCAGGCAAGGCGGACTACATTCTGACGGGTATCTGGTCCAACAAATCGCACAAAGAGGCGCAACGCTACGGCGATATTGCGGTTGCCGCCAGCAGTGGCGCTGACACCGAGATCGACGGTCGCACGCAGGGCCCCTGGACCTGGTTCCCCGCAGTCACGGACTGGCGTGTCAGGCCGGACGCGGCTTACCTGCATTTATGCAGCAATGAAACCATAGGCGGCGTGGAATTCGCCGATTGGCCCGATATGGCGGCGCTGGGCGCCCCTGGGGTCGAACTGGTGGTGGACGCTTCTTCGCATTTCCTGTCACGCCCCATCGATTTCAGCAAGGCGGGCATGGTGTACGCGGGTGCTCAGAAAAATGCCGGACCCGCAGGCGTCACGGTGGTCATTGTCCGCAAGGACTTGATCGGCCACGCGCTGCCCATCTGTCCGTCCGCTTTCAATTATGCGAATGTCGCCGAGGCCGGGTCCATGTTCAACACCCCGCCGACTTACGCCATCTACATTGCAGGCCTGGTATTCAAATGGCTTAAGCGCCAAGGCGGGGTCGCCGGCATCGAGGCGGCCAACATGGCCAAAGCCCAGGCCTTGTACTCCTATCTGGATACGTCTGATTTTTATACGACCCACGTCCACCCGGCCGTGCGCTCGCGCATGAATGTGCCATTTTTCCTGCGCGACGAATCGCTCAATGCAGAATTCCTCAAGCAGGCCGACGCCGCGGGCCTGATGCAGCTGAAAGGGCACAAGAGCGTCGGCGGTATGCGCGCATCGATTTATAACGCCGTGCCGCTCGAAGCCGTGCAGTCGCTGATTTCGTACATGCAGGATTTTGAACGCAAACATGGATAACTCTCTGCAAGCCCGCTTGCTGCCTTTGCGCCAGCGCATTGATGCGCTGGACGAGCAGATACTCGAATTGCTGAATCAGCGCGCCAAGGCCGCCCAGGATGTTGGCGAAATCAAACGCGAATTCGACGAGGACGGCGCGGTGCTCAAGCCCGAGCGCGAAGCCATGGTGATACGCCGCCTGCAGTCGCTCAATAAAGGGCCCTTCACCGACCAGGCCATAGATGCCGTCTGGACGCAGGTGATCTCGACTTGCCGTGGCCTGGAAAGCACCTTGACGGTGGCTTATCTCGGGCCGCAGGGCTCGTTTTCAGAGCAGGCCGCCCTGGAACATTTCGGTCACGCGGTGACGCCGCTGCGCTGCGATTCCTTCGACGAGGTATTCCGCGCGGTCGAGGCGGGCCAGGCAAATGTCGGCATGGTGCCGGTGGAAAATTCTACCGAAGGCGCGGTCAACCGCACCTTGGACCTGTTGCTCAATTCGCCGCTCAAGGTGTTGGGCGAGCGCTCCATCAAGATCCATCACAACCTGATGACGCAGTCCGGGACGCTGGAAGGCATCACCCGCGTCATGGCGCACCCGCAAGCCCTGGCCCAATGCCAGGGCTGGCTGACGCAGCACTGCCCGAAGCTCGCCCGCGACGCGGCGTCAAGCAACGGCGAGGCGGCCCGCATCGCTGCGCAAGATCCCACGGTGGCGGCCATCGCGGGCTCGACCGCGGCCCATGCATGGGGCTTGCAGGTCGTGGCTTCCGGCATTCAGGACGATCCGCAAAACCGCACGCGTTTCCTGGCGATAGGCGCGATTGAAACCCTGCCTACCGACAGCGACAAGACCAGCATCATTCTCGCTGTGCCCAACCGCGCCGGCGCCGTCTATGAAATGCTGGCGCCGCTGGCGGCCAATGGCGTATCGATGACCAGGCTGGAATCGCGACCGGCCCGCACCGGACAATGGGAATATTATTTTTACGTCGACCTGCTCGGACACCGCAACGAGCCCTCTGTGGCCCAGGCGCTGGCCGATCTGAAAAAGCAGGTGGCTTTTTTCAAGGTGCTGGGATCCTATCCCCGGCAATAGTAATGGGTCGGTCATGACTATCGAAGATCAAACCAGTGCCGCCGTGCTGTCGGTGGCCCCCGAATACGTACTGGCCATCGCTCCCTATCAGGCTGGCAAGCCCATAGAGGAACTCGCGCGCGAGTTCAAGCTGGATCCCGCCAATATCGTCAAGCTGGCCTCGAACGAGAACCCGCTGGGT
>JAEWEH010000069.1 GCA_023389535.1 Pseudomonadota bacterium | reverse complement strand
TTCGTGGACAGCATGCGCGCCATGGCCGGCGTGATCCATTGACGGCGAGGCGGCGTAGGCAAAGCCAGAGGCGGCAAATGCGGCCGCAAAAGTGATGGAAATGAGTTTGTGCGAGTTGAGTGGCATGGGAGGCTCCTGTGTACGACTTTCGCAACGCTACACCTTTCCACGATGGGAAGGTCAAGAAGAACCGTATAGGGATTGCCCTAGTAACGATATGGAGACCAAAAATCAGCGCTTCAGATCACGGAAAAAAGGCGAACCTAAAGAGGTATGATGATGGGCGCGGCGCGCCGGGCAGGCGGAACTGTCCGGTGTACAGAAGAAATACACGGGAATATCACATGACCTCTGACCCTCATGCAGCGGCAAAAGGCGCGACGCGCCTGTCTATCGACGGCCCTGTGGCGCGCATCTGTTTCGACCGGCCTCAAGCGCGCAATGCCGTGACGTGGCCCATGTATGAAGAATTGGCCAAGATCTGCGACACCTTGCGGGCTGCGCCACAGATACGCGTGGCGGTGTTTTCCGGCGCCGGCGACCGTGCTTTCGTCGCGGGCACCGATATCGAACAGTTCCTGGACTTCAAGGATGGGCACGACGGCGTCGCCTACGAGCATAAAGTCGATGCCATTGTCTCCGCCGTCGAGACCCTGCCCATGCCCACGATAGCGGTGGTGCAAGGATATGCCGTCGGCGCTGGGCTGGTGCTGGCGAACGCCTGCGATTACCGGGTGGCCACGCCGGGTAGCCGCTTCGGTGCGCCTATAGCACGCACGGTGGGCAACTGCCTGTCGGCGGCAAATGTGCAGCGGCTCTTGCGGTCCTTGGGCGAAAGTGCGGTGGCGCGCATCTTGATGTTCGGCCAACTGCTTCCCGCCGAGTCGCTGCCGCCGCTTTATCTGGATATCATCGAGGCTGCGCGCCTGGATGAGCATGTGCAAAGCTTGTGCGACACATTGCTTTCGCATGCGCCACTGACCATGGGCGCGGCCAAGCTGGCAATCAAGAGGGCCTACGGCGACTTCGTGCCGCAGGATGACGACATCGTCGAACGTGTGTATGCCAGCCAGGATTTCCGCGAGGGCGTGCGCGCTTTCGTCGCCCGCGACACTCCTCAGTGGCAGGGCCGTTGACCGGGAGCCGCTCGCATGGATGATTCTCGCGCTCGCCCCGAGGCCGCCGGTCCGGGGTCGCCGTCATCAACTTGTCGACCTTGCGCACGCGTCACGACGTAGGCACTGCGCGTAGCGTATTGTTGCCGCTGGTGCTGGAACTGGCGGCGCAGGTTTCGGTGCCGCGCACAAGGCGATAGCGACTTCACCAGGGGCGACGCGCCGGACATTCAGGGCGCAGTCGATCTGGGCCCCGGAGTGGTTGCGGGACCGGACACCTGCACCGGGTCGAAGTGGGTCATGACATCCAGCACGGCTTCGTTCTGCATGACGCGTTTGCGCGCTTCGGTGGCAATGGCGTGCCCTTGGGCGACGGTCAGCTCGCCATCCATTTCAATATCGACTTCCACCCAGATCATGTCGCCCAGCTTACGGGTCTTCAGCCCATGTATGCCCATCACGCCCGGGGTGGACAGCAGATGGCCGCGGATGCGCGCTTCGGTGTTGTCATCAACGGCTGAATCCATCAGGACGTTGAACGAGGCGAAGAAGAACTTCCATCCCATGCGCGCGATCATCAAACCGACAACCAGGGCGGCCAGCGGGTCGGCAAGGTGAAAGCCGACCAAGTTGCCCAGTATGCCCAGCGCCACCACAAAAGACGAGGCGGCATCGGAGCGCGCATGCCAGGCATTGGCCACCAGCATCGACGAGCGTACGCGCTCTGCGACGCGCAGCAGATAACGGAACAGCAGTTCCTTGGAGGCGAGCGCAAGCAGCGCGACGAACAGGGCGGCGCGATGAACTTCCGGGATGGCCGCGGGATTCTGAAGCTTGGTGAAACTGCTCCATAGCATGCCTAGCCCGACGGCCAGTAACAGCGCGCCGATCGTAAGCGACGCGGCTGTTTCGAAGCGGCGGTGGCCATAGGGATGCTGGGCGTCGGGCGCTTTGCGGCTGTGTTTGTTGGCCACCAGGACAACGCCATCGGAAACCAGATCGGACAATGAATGGATGGCGTCCGCAACCAAGGCCTGCGAGTGCGCGAACAGCCCGATGACCAGCTGTACAGCCGTCAACAGAACGTTGACGACGACACTGACCATGGTGCTGCGGTGAGCCGCCTGGTGGCGGGCTGCCTCGTTGGGCTCGTCGCCGGGCGGAATGCCGAGGTCTTGCGGCCTGTCCATGATGAATGCTAGCTGATGCGCATGCCGGGCTTCGCACCCGGCCATGGTTCCAGGATATAGATGCCTGGGTCGACGCTTTCATCGTCGTGGCTGGCGGCCAGCACCATGCCTTCCGAGACACCAAAGCGCATCTTGCGCGGCGCCAGGTTGGCGACCAGCACGGTCAGCTTGCCGACGAGATCGGCGGGCTGGTAGCTGGACTTGATGCCGGAAAACACCTGCCGGTGGCGGCCTTCGTCCGCATCCAGCGTCAGCCGCAGCAGTTTGTCGGAACCTTCCACTTCCTCGCATGCGACGATACGAGCAATGCGCAGGTCCACTTTGGCGAAATCTTTGATGTCTATGGTGTCGGCGATGGCCGAGCCGCCCGGGGCCGGCGGAGCTTCGACAGGGGGCTCGAACAGTTCATCCAGCATCTTCGGGTCGACACGCTGCATCAGATGCTTGAAGGGCGCAATGCGGTCGGGCAATTGCCCCGCGTCGGACCATACATAACCTTGCGTGGCGCCGAACAGTTCTTGTGCGACGCGCGCCGACAAGGCCGGCAGCACCGGTGCAAGCATCACGGACAATGCCTTGAAACCCGCCAGGGCGCGCGAGCAGACATTCTGCAGCGCGGCCTTGTGCTCGTCCGTGGCACTGGCTATGCCCTTGGCCATGATCCATGGCTGAGCCGCATCGAAGGCCTGGTTGATATGGTCTGCATGCGCCATGATGCCGCGGATGGCGCGGCCGTACTCGCGCAATTCGAAATCCGCGCGCACCTTTTCGGCTACTTGCGCCAGTTCGTCTTGCAGAACCTGGGTGTCGCCCAGGTAGGCCAGCTTGCCGTCGAAATGCTTGCTGATGAAATTGGCCGCGCGGCTGGCGATATTGACATACTTGCCGATAAGGTCGCTATTGACGCGTGCAATGAAGTCGTCGGGGTTGAAATCCAGGTCTTCGACGTGGGAATTCAGCTTGGCGGCGATGTAATAGCGCATCCATTCGGCATTCATGCCGATGTCCAGGTAGCGCAGCGGCGAAATGCCGGTGCCGCGGCTTTTGGACATTTTCTCGCCGCTGACGGTAATGAAACCGTGCACATGCAGGCCGTCAGGCGTCTTGCGGCCCGAAAACTTCAGCATGGCCGGCCAGAACAAGGCATGGAAGTACACGATGTCCTTGCCGATGAAGTGCACCTGTTCGGTGTTGCCATCGGGCGATAGCAAGGCGTCGAAGTCCAGGCCGATCTTGTCGCAATAAGCTTTCAGGGAGGCCAGGTAGCCGACCGGTGCGTCCAGCCAGACGTAGAAATATTTGCCGGGCGCATCCGGGATGGGGATGCCGAAGTAAGGTTCGTCGCGGGAAATATCCCAGTCGGCCAGCTTGGCCTCGCCGCCGTCGGCGCCGGTGCCCAGCCATTCGCGCGTCTTGGCCAGCACTTCCGGCTGCAGGCGTCTGTTGCCGCTGGCGTTGCTGCCCGTGGTCCATTCTTGCAGAAACTCGACGCAGCGCGGGTCCGACAGCTTGAAGAAAAAGTGTTCGGACGACTTGAGTACTGGCCGCGCCTTGGTCAGCGTGGAGTAGGGTTCGATCAGTTCTGTCGGCGAATAGACCGCCCCACAGGACTCGCAAGAGTCCCCGTACTGGTCTTTGGCGTGGCAACGCGGGCATTCGCCTTTGATATAGCGATCCGGCAGGAACATGCCTTTGACGGGATCATAGAACTGCTCGATGGTACGCGATTCGATAAAGCCAGCGGCCTTCAGGCTGCGGTAGATGTCCTGGGACAATGCCACGTTCTCGGGGGAATCCGTGGAATGCCAGTGGTCGAAGGCAATGTGAAAGCCGTTCAGATACTGCGGGCGTTCGCTCGCATAGCGGGCGACCAGCGCCTGCGGGGTGATGCCCTCGCTTTCGGCCTTGAGCATGATGGGCGCGCCATGCGCGTCGTCGGCGCCGACGAAATGCACCGTATGCCCCGACATGCGCATGGAACGGACCCAGATGTCGGCCTGGATGTATTCCATGATGTGGCCGATGTGAAAGGAGCCGTTGGCATAAGGCAGGGCAGTGGTAACAAAAATCGTGCGCGACATGTGCTTGATTGAAATAATGAAAAGGATACGGGGCAACGCCCGCGACAAGGTGACCCAAGATTTTAGGGCTTTCCCGGGCATTATGCAGGACGAGCCCAAACACCGCGGGCCGCAAGGCATTCGCCCGCGGCCCTTAGGAATTGACCAAGGTTCTAGTTAGTGTGGATTGGTGATCAATTGTAAGTGCGGCGCACTGTGCAACCCGGGCGGCGCACGCCCCGGGTATGACGCGCCGACAGATTGGCGATTAACGGATTTCCCGCATCTCTATGTCCGTTACATCCTTGTTTCTAAAGACATTCTTGCCAGCTGCCGGGCGGCGGCGTTCTTCCCAGTAGGCCTTGACGCCGAACGGGCGGCCTTTGATGCGCGCCACGACATACAGGATGGCGACCGCAATAGCGGTGGAAATCATGAATATGAACGCCATCGCCATGCCGCAAATGGCCAGGACCAGGAAAATGATGCCGCGGATAATTTGATTAAATGTATTCATCGTACTGTGTAGACCCCAGGTGGGGAAAAAAATTCCCTCAATCCGCTATTCTTGAGGCTTGAATCTGAAAAATTTCATGCAAGGCCATCGATATGAGCATAAACGCTGAGCAAATCCTGGGCGCGTTGACCCAAGTGACCGACCCCAATACTAAGAAAAAGCTTGCCGTCACGGCGAAAAATTGCGAAATCAAGCTGAACGGAAGGGATGTAGATATCACTGTACCCGTGGGTTATCCATTGCACAATGGGGAACCCGAACTGCGGAAACGTATTGAAACCGCTCTGGCCGCGCTAGGAC
>JAEWEH010000425.1 GCA_023389535.1 Pseudomonadota bacterium | reverse complement strand
AGGCGCACCAGATCGTCGCGCAGCACGCTGCCCTGTACCGTGCGCAGGCCTTGCTGCTGCAGCCAGCGCAGGCACCAATAGCGCTCCATGGCGGACTGGTAATCGCCCCAGGCGGAGTACTGCGCATCGAAGGCCCCGATAATGGCGAACAGGTCGGCATCCTTGGGCTTGAACGGCGCCGCCAGCCTGGCCGACACACCGTGCTCGGCAGCCGCCAATATCTGCCACTGGTTCACCAGGTCCACATAGCGCCGCAAAGGCGAGGTGGACCATGCATACTGAGGCACCCCTATGGCTTCATGAGGCAACGCATGCGTGGACATGCGCACTTTGCCCGCTTGTTGCGAGCGATAGATGCCCGGCACGCCATGCTGCGACAATAAGCCGCCCCACAGGTTGTTGGCCAGTATCATGTATTCGGCAACCAGCAGATCCAGGGGCGCGTTGCGGCGGCGGGGTATCAGCCGGATGCGGGAATCCGGATCGTCGTAGGGGCCCTCCAGGGCGAAGGAGTATTCGACGCGATTATTGTTCTCCGGCTTGCCGCGCACGATATCGCGTTGCGCCGACAGGTGGCGGGCAAACCGCCACAAGGGGCGCAGCCATTCGCCATAAGGCAGTTCGGCCTGTGGGTCGTTCAGCGCTTCCACGCTGACCTGGGAATCCAGTACGTCGTGGCGCAGGTTTTCCTTGACCTGTATGCGCTCGATGCGGGTTTCCGAGGCGATGATTTCGCCGCTTGCCAAATTGGCCGCGACATACAGCGATAAGGCGGGCCGGGGCTGCCCCGCATCCAGCGAAAAGGCCTGGATCAATTCATTAGGCAACATGGGGATCTTCAGCCCGGGAATGTAGACCGTCGACATGCGCCCGCGTGCCAGCTTGTCCAGATCGCCGCCGCGGGTGATGGCCAGCCCGGGCGCCGCGATATGGACGCCGATGATGGCGATGTCGTCGCCTTGCATGGAGACGGACAGCGCGTCATCCACTTCTATGGTGTTGCTGTCATCCACCGAATAAGCGATGACATCGGCCAGCGGCAGGTCCGACCCGGCGACTATCGGATCCATCGCGGGGAAGTGCGTGCCCTTGGGGAAGTGTGTGGCCAGGAAGCGGTATTGATGCAGCGCCAGGGGATGCGGCCACGCGCCCAGCGACAGCAACAGCTTTTCAGGCGTGGTGCCCAGTCGTTCGACGGCGGTGTTGAATGCCTTCCATTGCTGGGAGTTCTTGTCGGGGTGGGTCAGCAGTGTGCCGGCAACCTCGGCAATGGCGGGGGGCAGGGTGCCGGCGGCCATCTCGTCCACCCATTCCTGCTGCTGTGCCGCCTGCTGCTGCTTTTTCTCGATGGCAGCCAGGGCGGCGGCCAGAATGTCGGGTGGAGCTGGCCGGTATCGGCCCTTGCCGCGCCGGTGAAAATAAGCGGGGGCGCTGTTCAGTGCAAAGATCAGCGCGGCCTTTTCAACCGCATTGGGCGGGTGGCCGAAATAGTCCTGGGCAAAAGCGGCGGCCTCGAATTCTTCCTGCGGCGCACATTCCCACAAGAAATCGATCTCCAGCGTGGCAGCCATGGCCTGCGCCTGCTCCAGCAGGGCTGCTGGCGCAGGCTGCTCAAAGCTGAACAAGACGCTGGCGTTCTTTATTTTGCTGCGCTTGCCCGATTCGGACTCCACCTGCATGGTCGAGTCGCTTTGAGAAAAAATTTTCTCCGCTTTGAAATTTCCGCTGTCTTCGTAAAGAACGTACATAGGTATCCGTTGAGGCGCGCAGTTGCGCTATGGTTGCAGTAATGAGGGACCGGCCGCTTGTCCCGGTTCAAGCGCGAAGTCCAGCACTTCGGGCAGCCATTGCTCGAAGGCGGTCAGGCCATGATCCCCGCCTTCCAGAATATGGCCGCGGCTGCCGGCATACCAGTCGGCCATCTCGCGCCAGTCCAGCACTTCATCGCCCTTGGCGGCCAGCAGGTAATAGCGTTCCGGATGGGCCGGTCGCCCGACTGCCATTTCAGCCAGCTCGTCGACGTGTTCCGGCAGGAAAGTGAACGGGGCGTCGGAATGGTACATGGTGTGTTCGCCGACCTGTGTGGCCAGGTCGCGCGCCGCATAGACCACCGGGTTGAGCACGACCGCGCGGCATTTCCAGAATTCGGTGAGGCACGTGGCGTAATAGCCCCCCAGCGAGGATCCCATGATGGTCAGCGCGGAGGCCGGATCGATACCGCGCGTGTCGCGCGCCTGCTCGATCAGGTAGTTGGCCAGCTCGAAGGCGCGCCTGGGACTGGCCGGCAGGCTTGGGCATATCCATTGATCCGCCAAGCCGCGCTCGCGCATGGCCTGGGCCAGCAAGGTGGCCTTGTGTGACTGCGGGGAGGATCTGAAACCGTGCAGATAGAGGATCATGGGAAACCTGTGATTATCAGTTTTGTAGCGGGCGGCATGCTACAGGCGGTGCAAAAGTTTTTGGTGTATGCCGCCGAAGCTGCCGTTGCTCATGACCAGGACCGAATCTCCGGGGCGGGCCGCGCTGCAGATCGCGCTTATCATCTTGTCCAGGTCGCCATAGGCGCTGGCGCGTTGCCCCAAAGGCGCCAGGACTTGCGCCGGATCCCAGCCCAGGGCATGTTTGCCCGAGGATTCTCCATAGCAAAATACCAGGTCGGCGTCTTCCAGCGCGGCCGGCAAACGGGCCGCCATCGTGCCCAGCTTCATGGTGTTCGATCGCGGTTCCAGCACGGCAAGGATGCGGCCATGGCCCACCTGCTTGCGCAGCCCGGCCAAGGTCGTGGCGATGGCGGTGGGATGGTGGGCGAAATCGTCATAGACATCGACTTGGCGTACGGTGCCGCGCAGTTCCATGCGCCGCTTCACCCCCTGGAAGGCGGATAGCGCTTCGATGCCGGTTTCGGCGCCCACGCCGGCATGCTCGGCGGCCGCCAGCGCGGCCAGCGCGTTCATGCGGTTGTGCGCGCCGGTCAAACCCCAGCGTATCGTGCCGAGCGCTGCGCCATTGCGCCATACCTCGAAATGGGACGCATGGTCGCCAACATGGGCCTGCCAATCGTCCGTGTCGTTGCCTGGAGCCGCCGCAGGAACGGAGGGGCCAAAAGTCTCGACGGGCGTCCAGCAACCGCGGTCCAGCACACGGTCCAGCGCGTCGCTGACTGCGGGACGGACGATCAGGCCATTGGAGGGAACGCTGCGCACCAGGTGATGGAACTGGGTTTCGATGGCGGCCAGGTCCGGGAAGATATCCGCATGGTCGAATTCCAGATTGTTCAGGACGGCGGTGCGCGGCCGATAGTGCACGAATTTGGAGCGTTTGTCGAAAAACGCCGTATCGTATTCGTCGGCTTCGATCACGAAAAGGCCGTGGCCGGGCTGGTGGCGCGCGGATACCTTCAGGTCGCTGGCGATGCCTCCGATCAGGAAGTTAGGGTGGCGCCCTGCGTATTCCAGGATCCAGGCCAGCATGGAGCTGGTGGTGGTCTTGCCATGGGTGCCGGCCACAGCCAGCACATGCTGGCCTTGCAATATATGCTGGCCCAACCATTGCGGGCCGGATGTATAAGGCAAGCCCCGATCCAGTATGGCTTCCATCAGCGGGTTGCCCCGGCTGACGACATTGCCCACGATGAACAGGTCCGGCTTCAGGGCCAGCTGGTCGGCATCGAAGCCTTCGACCAGCCCGATTCCCTGCTCTTCGAGCTGTGTGCTCATGGGAGGGTAGACCCCTGCGTCGCAGCCCGTTACAGTGTGGCCGGCCGAACGCGCGATCAGCGCCAGCCCGCCCATGAATGTGCCGCAAATGCCTAATATATGAATGTGCATTTCTTTCCTCCGGCGCTTATTGTAGTGATTCTCGCCGCGGTCCCTGGCAAAACCGGGGGGTGCTATGATCAATCGAGAAGCTTCGGGCGACCGGCCCGGTTCCTTCACTGTATTATCGGACAAACATATGAACAGGCGAGATTTTCTGCGCTGGACGGGAATCTCCGGCGCCATGGCGCTGGGTGGCGCGTTGCCTGCGCTGCATGCGGCGGCTTTTCCCCCCGACCCCTTTTACGCGCATTCTTTTGCGGACCTCAGCGATACCAATATCGGCTTGGACAGCTACCTGGGCAAGCCGCTGGTGCTTAATTTCTGGGCCACGTGGTGTCCGCCCTGTGTCAAAGAAATGCCCGACCTCGAAGTGCTGCACAAGAAGTATGATGCCGCGCATTTTGTCGGGCTGGCCGTCGACACCGCTGCCAATGTGCGTAAATTCGGTGAAAAAGTGCAGGTATCCTATCCTTTGCTGCTGGCGGGTCACGGCGGGATCAAGCTGATGCGCGACTTGGGCAACAAGCAGGGCGGTCTGCCGTTCACGGTGGTGTTTGATGCGCAAGGGCGTATCGCCGAACGGATCCTGGGGCAGGTTGAGCCCGCGAAACTGGAAAGCATCATCACGCGTCTCATTTGAAGCGGGGGCTGTCCTGCAGCATGGGCGCTTTGTAACGGATGTCGCAAGTGGAAATCGGCCGACGGCAGGGCGGCCGGCCCCACGGCTAATGCCAAGGGTTTAATGGACAAATGCCTCTTTTTAGCGTAAAAAGGCGGTCTGTCTTCACAAAAGTTTCGCGTAATGGCGCAGCACATCCTCGTTTTGCACGGCCCCAACCTTAATCTGCTCGGTACGCGCGAGCCAGAGGTCTACGGTCAGCATACCTTGGCGGACATCAACCAGCGTTTGCAGCAATTGGCATCGGAAAGCAGCGCGCGCTGCAGTGTGTTCCAAAGCAACCATGAAGGCGAACTTATCGACCGGATTCAAGCTGCTCGCACAGAGCAGGTCGATTTCATCATCATCAACGCTGCAGCCTATACCCATACCAGTGTCGCGCTGCGGGACGCCTTGGCAGCCGTGAGCCTTCCTTTTGTCGAAGTCCATTTGTCCAATGTGCATAAACGTGAATCCTTCCGACATCACTCCTATCTCGCCGACAAGGCTGTCGGCGTGGTGGCGGGCTTGGGCCCATTCGGCTACGAAGCCGCCATGCGTTATGCTTTGACCAGTTAGGAACTGGGTTTCTTCTTTACTTTAATATCAATTTACATGCGCCCTTCTGAAGCGACAGACGGGCGATGTCACGGGAAGTGGTATGGATCTTAGAAAACTGAAAACCTTAATCGATCTCGTTGCTGATTCGGGCATCGCGGAGCTTGAAATCACCGAGGGCGAAGGCAAAGTCAGAATCGTCAAATTCTCGCAGGCGGTGCAGCCGGTGGCCTACGCGGCTGGCCCGGCGGTTGCGCCCGCGCCTGCAGCGGCCGTGCCGGCAGCAGCCGAACCCGCGGCAGCAGCCACGCCGGCGGTGCCCGAAGGCCATGTCGTGAAGGCTCCCATGGTTGGCACGTTCTACCGCGCGCCGAACCCGGGCGCGTCACCGTTCGCCGAAGTAGGCCAGGCGGTCAAGGAAGGCGAGCCGCTGTGCATCATCGAAGCCATGAAGCTGCTCAACGAGATCGAAGCCGACAAGTCCGGCGTCATCAAACAGATCCTGGTCGAGAACGGCGAGCCGGTCGAATACGGTCAACCCCTGTTTGTCATCGGCTAAGCCATGTTTGAAAAAATCCTCATTGCCAACCGGGGCGAGATCGCGCTACGCATCCAGCGTGCCTGCCGCGAACTGGGCATCAAAACGGTCGTCGTGCATTCAGAAGCCGACCGCAATGCCAAGTACGTGCGCCTGGCCGACGAATCGGTGTGCATCGGGCCCGCACCGGCGCGCGAAAGCTACCTGAACATGCCGGCGATCATCTCGGCAGCGGAAGTCACCGACGCCGAGGCCATCCACCCCGGTTACGGCTTCCTGGCCGAGAACGCCGACTTTGCCGAGCGCGTGGAAAAAAGCGGTTTTGTCTTTATCGGGCCGCGGGCCGAAACCATCCGGCTGATGGGCGATAAGGTCAGCGCCAAGCAAGCCATGATAGAAGCCGGCGTACCGGTGGTGCCGGGTTCGCAAGGCGCGCTGCCGGAAGACCCGCAGGAAGTGTTGCGGATTGCGCGCGAAGTGGGCTACCCCGTCATCATCAAGGCGGCCGGCGGCGGCGGCGGGCGCGGCATGCGCGTGGTCTACACCGAGGCGGCGCTGACCAATGCAGTGGCCATGACTCGTAGCGAGGCCGGCGCGGCATTCAACAATCCTGAAGTCTACATGGAGAAATTCCTGGAAAATCCTCGCCACGTCGAGATCCAGGTCATGGCCGATGGCGGCCGCAATGCTGTCTGGATGGGGGAACGCGATTGCTCCATGCAGCGGCGGCACCAGAAAGTGATTGAAGAAGCGCCCGCACCGGGCATTGCGCGCCGGCTGATCGAGCGCATCGGCGAACGCTGCGCCGAGGCTTGCCGCAAGATGGGGTACCGGGGAGCCGGCACATTCGAGTTCCTGTACGAAAACGGCGAGTTCTTCTTCATCGAAATGAACACCCGCATCCAGGTCGAGCATACGGTCACTGAAATGGTCACCGGCATCGACCTGGTGCAGCAGCAGATTCTCATCGCTGCGGGTCAGAAGTTCACATTACGCCAGCGCGACGTGCAGTTCAGGGGCCACGCGATCGAATGCCGCATCAATGCCGAGGACCCGTTCAAGTTTACGCCCAGCCCCGGCCGCATCACCAACTGGCATACGCCGGGCGGGCCGGGCGTGCGCATGGATTCACATGTGTTTGCCGGTTATACCGTGCCGCCGAACTATGATTCCATGATCGCCAAGCTGATCACCTACGGCGACACGCGCGAACAAGCGATCGCCCGCATGGAGATCGCGCTGTCGGAAATGATCGTCGAAGGCGTACAGACCAATATCCCGTTGCATCGCGAACTGCTGCAAGACGCCCGTTTCCGCGAAGGCGGTACGAGCATTCATTATCTGGAGCACAAGCTGTCGCAGCGGCCCTGAGCCGTGGCGCATGCCTGCTCGACCAACGGGGGCGCTGCCCCCGTTGCCGTGATGGAAGGAATTATGCGCGAACTCGTGCTTATCTGCCCCGAGGCGCAGGCCGAGGCGCTGGCTGATGTCCTGCTGGAGGCAGGCGTCCTGTCTGTATCCGTCGAAGATGCGGATACAGACACCGAAAACGAGCGGCCGCTGTTCGGCGAGCCGGGCCTGGAGCCCGACGTCCATGCCTGGCAGCGCAACCGTGTGGTGGCCTTGCTGCCCGATGGCCTAGACCCGCAGCAAGTGCTGCAGCAACTGTACGCGGCAGGCATATCGGGGTATCAGGAAGGCGAATGGTCGCTGCGCGACGTGCCCGATGCGGACTGGGTAAGGCTTACGCAGGCCCAGTTCCAGCCGATACAGATTGGCGAGCGGATATGGATCGTGCCAAGCTGGCATCGCGACAATCCCGATGTGCCGGGTCGGACGCAAATGGACGCATCCGTCGCCGAAGGCCAGGTCGACGACAAGGATAATCCGGCCGCCGAAGCCGAACCGATCCATATCGAGCTTGATCCCGGGCTTGCATTCGGCACGGGCAGCCATCCCACCACGCATCTATGCCTGGAGTGGCTGGCGGCCAATCTGCATGCCGGAGAAACCGTGCTGGATTATGGCTGTGGTTCGGGTATTTTGGCCATCGCCGCGAGCATGCTGGGCGCTTCCCGGACGGTGGCCGTCGATATCGACGAGCAGGCGGTGCAAGCCACCCGCGACAATGCACAGGTCAATGGCGTCCGGTTGCAGGCGATGTTGCCCGGTGAGCTTCCGGATGGCCAGTTCCAGGTCGTCGTCGCCAATATTCTGTCCAATCCCTTGAAGGTGTTGGCGCCCATGCTGGCCAATCGGGTGGCTCCCGAAGGGCAGCTTATTCTGTCGGGCGTACTCGAACGGCAAGCTGAAGAGGTCGCCGAAGCCTATGCCCCGTGGATCGCCATGTCGGTGTGGCAGGCGCGCGATGGCTGGGTTTGCCTGCATGGGCGGCGGTCAATTTAGGGGCGTCCATGGAACTGACCACGCGCTGCCCGCAATGCGGTACCGTATTTTC
>JAEWEH010000460.1 GCA_023389535.1 Pseudomonadota bacterium | reverse complement strand
AGCGTGAACAGCGTCTGGCCGTCCAGCGTGCCGTTTTCCGGCACCCCGGCCAAAGCGGACTCGAGTATCTTCATGCCGTGCTCCAGCGTCTCGCTGAAGCGCTCTTCTTCCTGGCGCAGGACTTGTTCCACACGTTGCTGCTGGACGGCGAGTTCGGGGTAGGCTTCGCCCATTTGTGCAACCAGGTCGCCCACCAGCTTATGAAAGAAAATGCCTGACTGCCCCAACTTGTGGCCATGGCGCAGCGCGCGGCGGATAATGCGGCGCAATACATAGCCCCGGCCTTCGTTACTGGGTATGACACCGTCAACGATAAGGAAGCCGCAAGCGCGAATGTGATCGGCGATGACCTTGAGCGAGTTATTGCTCAGATCCGACACTCCCGTTTCACGCGCCGCTGCCTTGATCAAGGCCTGGAACAAGTCGATTTCATAGTTCGAATGCACATGCTGCAACACAGCGGCAATGCGCTCCAGCCCCATGCCCGTATCGACGCAAGGCTTGGGCAAGCGCGGCATATTGCCGGCGGCGTCGCGTTCGAACTGCATGAACACCAGATTCCAGATTTCTATGTAGCGGTCGCCGTCTTCTTCGGGCGAGCCAGGAGGGCCGCCCCACACTTCCGGGCCGTGGTCGTAGAAAATTTCGGAACAGGGGCCGCAAGGGCCCGTGTCGGCCATTTGCCAGAAATTGTCGGATGCATAGCGCGCGCCCTTGTTGTCGCCTATACGCACGATGCGCTCGGCGGGCACACCCACTTCCTTGGCCCAGATGTCATAGGCCTCGTCGTCTTCCTGGTAGACGGTCACCCAAAGCTTTTCCGCTGGAAGCTTATAAACCGTGGTCAGAAGTTCCCAGGCGTGGTGGATGGCTTCGCGCTTGAAGTAGTCACCAAAGCTGAAGTTGCCGAGCATCTCGAAGAAGGTGTGGTGACGAGCGGTATAGCCGACATTTTCAAGATCGTTGTGCTTGCCGCCGGCGCGCACGCAGCGCTGGGAACTGGTGGCGCGGCTATAAGGCCGCGTTTCCTTACCGGTGAATACGTCCTTGAACTGCACCATGCCGGAATTGGTAAATAGCAGCGTGGGATCGTTGGCCGGAACCAATGATGACGACGGCACGACCTGATGTCCCTTGGATTCAAAAAAGGACAAGAACTTCTGACGTATCTCGGAGGTTTTCATTGCGGAAAATACGGGCGATGATTATGGGTAACCAGTCATTATAGAGGGAGTTTTCCCGCCAGCGCATAGCAGGCACGCTGCGGCGGCCCTGCCGACATCGGCGAACGTCAATCGAGACACAGGTATCCAAAAGTGCGGCCTTCCGGAAAGGCCTGGGGCCCGCTGTCGGAGATCTGCACCATTGCTGCGCCCACAGGGCATGAACAGCTGCCGGTAAGCGGATTGGCGGTGGACGCCCCCTGGTTACTGTAGCAGCCACGCAACTGATTGATGGAAAATCCACCACCGCCACTGCGGCTTGCCGTACGCCACAAACCGTTGCGGCAAATCAACAGTCCGCCGTCGGTCTCTCGGGAAACAGCGCCATCGTGGTTGCAGGCGGCGTACAGCAGCGCCTGAGATACCAAATGCAGATGCCGTGCGACATGCAGGTCGCCACCCGTCGTGATGTCCCCCTGGACCGATGCAGGACCTTGAAAATCCGGATTCCGTGAGTCGCCGACTCGCAGGTAGTCTCCGTCTTGCGCGCCGAATGCTGCGACGGTCAAGGCGACCGTTCCAGGGGGCAAGGCGTCGCCCGGCCAGGGCGGATTTGAAAACTGGAAGGCTGCGCCGCGAATGACGTCGGGCTGGGCCGCACGCACGGAACCGCCCCATCCCTGACTGGCCAGCAGCCACTGGGCCACGGCTTGCTCGTCGACATGGCGCGCGCGGCCGCGAACCAAAGGCGTATCGCTATGCACGAGTGCATCGAGCCGGCAGCTCGAACCGGGACAATTGCCGGCGCGAACGATTCTTACCCTGGCGCCGGCCAATGTAGACCGCTCTGGAAACGCTGCGGCCAGCAAGCCATCGGCCTTCAGTTCGGGCAAGCTGGGGCCGGACCAATCGGCGTATCCTTTATCCAGCAGATCCGCGGCATGGCTGGCGCTTTTCAAGCTGTCGGCGTAGCGTTCCACATAAAGGCGAGCCGCATCCCGCAAAGACAGCATCCATGCCGCAGAGGATTGAGCCGCCGCATCATTCAGCCTACCCACAAGCGCATCGGCCCCCCAGACCGCAAGCAAGGTCGCCAGCAGCATGGCGCCGAGCAATTCCAGCAGGAAGTAGCCGCGCTGGCGGTGTGCCTGCATGGTCAGCTGGCCGTAAAGACAAAGGTGTTGATATCGCCTTTGGCGCAGCGCGATTCCGTCGTCAGCGCACTGTAGGGAGTGTTTTCATCTTTGACCGTCGTAGCGGCCTGCCCTTCGGGCGCCACGGTGATGATGTCAGCCACCCTCTGCATGACGGAAGCGATGGAGGGGCATGCGGCATGGTGCACCTTGGACAAGGTGATGGAAAAGGCGGCGCCGGACGATGCTTCGGCGACGGCCACTTCGCCGTCACTTCCCAGCCCGTGCAGCACCCGGGCGGAGGCTTCCGTGCCCGCCAGCGAGAAAACGCTGGATCCCAGCACCATGT
>JAEWEH010000385.1 GCA_023389535.1 Pseudomonadota bacterium | reverse complement strand
CGACGACATTCATGCCGTCCATCAGCGGACCTTCGATGACCTGTATGGGCCGCCCGCCCGCGTCGGCGATCTTCTGGCGGACTTCTTCCGTGTCTTCGACGATGTACGTCGTGATGCCGTGCACCAGCGCATGGGACAAGCGCGCTTCCACGCCTTGCTCGCGCCAGCTGAGGTCTTCTTCCTTCTTGGCGCCCGAGCCCTTGATGGTTTCCGCCAGTTCCACCAGGCGCTCCGTGGAGCTGCGCTCGTCGGCCGGATCGGTCTTGCCCAAGGGTTCGGGCCGGTCCAGGACCACGTCCTCGACCATGTCCAGGACTTTCTTGTCGATATCCTGGTAGACGCCCAGTTGGCCGGCATTGACGATGCCCATGGTCAGGCCCTGTTCGATGGCGTAGTACAGGAAGACCGTGTGGATCGCCTCGCGCATGGCTTCGTTGCCGCGGAAGGAGAAGCTGACGTTGGAGATGCCGCCCGACACCCGCGCGTGCGGCAGGTTCTGGGTGATCCAGCCCGTGGCTTCGATGAAGTCCACGGCGTAATGGTTGTGCTCGTCGATACCTGTGGCGATGGCGAATACGTTGGGGTCGAAGATGATGTCTTCCGGCGGGAAACCGACTTCCTCGACCAGCAGGCGGTAGGCGCGGCCGCAGATTTCCTTGCGGCGTTCCAGGCTGTCCGCCTGCCCTTTTTCATCAAACGCCATGACGACGGCCGCGGCGCCATACTTGCGGCACAGGCGCGCGTGTTCCAGGAAGGCCTCTTCGCCTTCTTTCATGGAAATCGAGTTGACCACCGGCTTGCCCTGCACGCAACGCAGGCCTTGTTCGATGACGTCCCATTTGGAGCTGTCTATCATGATGGGCACGCGCGCGATATCGGGTTCGGACGCTATCATGTTCAGGAAGCGCCGCATGCAGACCGCGGAATCCAGCATGGCCTCGTCCATGTTGATATCAATGATCTGCGCGCCGTTTTCGACCTGCTGCCGCGCCACGGACAAGGCTTCGTCGTATTTTTCCTCGCGAATCAGGCGCAGGAACATTTTGCTGCCGGTGACGTTGGTGCGCTCGCCCACGTTCACGAACAGCGTATCAGCGTCGATGGTCAAGGGCTCCAGGCCCGACAGGCGCGTCTTGACGGCAACTTCCGGCACGGCCCGTATGGGCAAGCTGGCGACCTTATCGGCAATGGCGCGGATATGGTCCGGCGTGGTCCCACAGCAGCCGCCGGCCATGTTCACCAGGCCGGCGCGCGCGAATTCTTCCAGCAGTCCGGACGTATCGGCCGGCGTTTCGTCAAAGCCGGTGTCCGCCATGGGGTTGGGCAGGCCGGCATTGGGATAGACGCAGATATAGGTGTCGCAGATCTTGGACAGCTCGGCGACATAAGGCCGCATCAGCGCCGCGCCCAGGGCGCAGTTCAGGCCTATGGTGATGGGCCGCGCGTGGCGTACCGAATTCCAGAAAGCCTCGACCGTCTGGCCGGACAGGATGCGGCCGGAAGCATCGGTGACGGTGCCCGAAACCATGACGGGCAGGCGCACGCCGCGCTCTTCGAACACGGTTTCCACGGCGAAAATGGCGGCCTTGGCGTTCAAGGTGTCGAATATGGTTTCGATCAGGACAATGTCTATGCCCCCGTCCAGCAAGCCGTTAAGCTGCTCGGCGTAGGCGTCGCGCAGTTCTTCGAAGGTGACATTGCGCGCCGCGGGGTCGTTGACGTCGGGGGAAATCGACGCGGTCTTGGGTTGCGGCCCCAAAGCGCCGGCCACGAAACGCGGCCTGTCCGGCGTGCTGTAGGCGTCGCAGGCGGCGCGCGCCAGCTTGGCCGACTCCAGGTTCATTTCGTAGGCGAGTTCGGGCAGGCCGTAATCGCCTTGCGCAATGGCCGTCGCGCCAAAGGTGTTGGTCTCGATGACGTCGGCGCCCGCCTCGAGGTAGGCGCGGTGGATTTCGTCGATGATGTCCGGCCGCACCAGCGACAGCAATTCATTGTTGCCTTTGACGTCCTTGAAATGTTCGGCGAAGCGTTCGCCGCGAAAATCCATTTCCCCCAGCTTGTATTGCTGGATCATGGTGCCCATGGCGCCATCGAGGATCAGAATACGTTCGCCAAGCAGGCGCGCGAATTCGGCGCCATGCGTGTACGCGGACAAGGGATAGGGCAAGGACGGATAGGACACGGATCTACCTGACAATGGACAAGACCCCTATTGTAGTACCCCCGCATGCCCGGCCTGCGGGCGCCACACGGCGTCCGGCCGTGCCGCCGGGACGGAACTGAGCCCTAAAGGCCTATTCGGCGCAGGGGTTTCAAGCCGGCAGATGAAGCGCCTATGCTATATTCGCCGGCGAAAAAGGTGCTTTCGGAGCATGGGCAGTCGCCATTCGGCGTCACCCACGCCCTGCGAAAGTTAAATGGGAAACAGGACGGCGCCCTGCTTGCAGCAGAACCCGCGCCCAAACTGTGCTGCCCCCGCAACGGTAGTCATGCCCCGCATGCCAGCCCGACACCGGCCTTGATCACCCCTTAGTCCATACTCGACGCGGGCGCCGCCATCACGGCTGCGTTCGTGCCGGGATGTTTCCATTCCGACGTGCGGGGACGCACGTTCTACAGGGCCTATCATGTCTCTTGCACCCCACCCGCTGGCGCTTGCCGTCTGCGCCTGCTTCCTTCCCCTGACCGCCGCATCCCAGACCGCCGACTCCGTGCCCCGGCTGGACGATATCGTCGTAACCGCCAGCCGCATGCCGCAGCTTGAAAAACAGGTCCTGGGCGACGTCAGCGTCATCGATAAAGAAACGCTGCGCTTGTCCGGACAGGATAGCGTGGCGGAAGTCCTGGCCAAGCAGCCTGGCATCCAGATCAATAATAGCGGCGGCCCGCAGACCACCACCAGCGTGTTCCTGCGCGGCGCGCCCAGCCAGCACACCCAAGTGCTGGTGGACGGCATACGCATCAACAGCATCACGACGGGCGTTACCAGCTGGAACGCCATTGATCCGGCCCTGATCGAACGCATCGAAGTCGTGCGCGGGGCGAGCAGCAGCCTGTACGGCTCCGGCGCCATGGGAGGCGTGATCAATATCATCACCAAGAAAAGCGCTGAGGATCGCCCATTGAGCGCGTGGGGCAATATCGGCTACGGCAGCCACGACACTTTTAAATCGAGCACCGGCATATCGGGGGCGAAGGACGGCTGGGACTACAGCCTGGCCGCCAGCATGGCCGACAGCACAGGTTTCAGCGCCACCAATCCGCTATCGGGCGCCTTTACTTACAATGGTGACCGCGACGGCTACACCCAGCATGCCCTGTCGGGCTCGCTGGGCTATCGCTGGCGGCCCGGCCACCACATCGGGCTGATCGCCTATAACGGCTACATCGACGGCCAGTTCGACTCCGGTCCCGATCCGCGGCCGGCGCACACCCTTACACGGCAACAGGCGTATAGCCTGACGAGCACGGACGACATCACCGATTATTGGCAAAGTGTGCTGCGCTTTGGCTTCTCCAAGGAATTCAACGAGAGCCGCGGCCCAGACTGGGATTCAAGCGTCGGCAGCCTGCAGCGTTCCTACACTTGGCAGAACAATCTGAAATTCACGCAGGACCAGCGCCTGTCGGTCATCCTGGAACGCCTGGAAGAAAGGGCGGACAGCCGATCCAACTATCTGTCCAATCGCCGTGATACCAACTCGGCCGGCCTGGTCTACCGGGGCGACTTCGATGTCCATCACGTGCAGGCCAGCGTGCGCAATGACAATGTGTCCGGCTATGGCAGTGAAACCACCGGCGGCCTGGCCTACGACCTGGACTTGAGCGATACGTGGCGTGTCGGCGTGGCCGCCAGCACCGGCTTCCAGGCCCCCACGTTCGCCTACCTGTACGCACCCAGCGCGCCGGCTTCGTTCTTTGGCCCGCGTTATCAGAACAACCCCAACCTGAAGCCGGAAAAGTCGCGCAATATCGAGGCCAGCATCCGCTATGCCGACGATGATACGGAGCTGGGCCTGGTCGTCTATCAGAACAAGATACGCGACATGATCCAGAACTCGGTATTTGATCCCGCCATCAATGCCAACACAGCCATGAACGTGGACCGGGCGACGATACGCGGCGTCACACTGACGGCTGAACAGCGCTGGGGCAACACGACCTTGCGGGCAAGCGCCGACTTCATGGATCCGAAGGATGACCAGTCGGGGCTGCAGCTGGTACAGCGCGCCAAACAGGTTTTCCATGTGGGCGCCGAACATCGACTCGATGCGCTCAGGCTGGGCGCGGAATACCAATTCACCGGCAAGCGCTACGATACGGCCTTCGACGAGAACTTCGAACCACAGCGCGTCACCCTGGGCGGCTATGGCTTGCTGAACCTGACCGCCGCCTACGACTTCAGCAAGCACGCAGGAGTGCAATTGCGCTGGAACAACGTGCTGAACAAGGACTATGCGATGATCTATGGCTACAACACGCCGGGTTCCAACGTATTCGTGAACTTCTCGTTCAGGATGTAGCCATGGGCCGCCGCTACGCCTCGCCCCGCTGGCCGGCCGTCACGGCGGCCGCTTGGTGGCTTGCGGCGGCATGCTTCTGGGCCGGCGGCGCCGGCGCGGCGCTCTTCTGGCCTGAGAGCGCCGCGGCAACTGAAGCTCAGGACGGCCGCAACGCGGGCGGGGCCCCGGAAACCGATGGGCAGTCGCCTCCCTCCGGCGCCCCTGCCGCACTCCGGCGCGTCGTGACCCTGGCGCCCCATATTACCG
>JAEWEH010000374.1 GCA_023389535.1 Pseudomonadota bacterium | reverse complement strand
GCCTGCACCGTCATGCCCTGTATGCTGACGCGGGCGATCGGGAACCAATTGGCGATCCCAAACACCACAAGCGCCGCAAGCAATACTGCAATCCAACTATTCAATGGCAGTTTGCTGGCACGATACAGGACGTAGCCGCAACGCGTACACGTTGCGATCGCCCCAGGCTCGGCGGGCAGCCGCTGATGGAGAGTATCGCAATGCCGGCAGGCAACCAGCGGCGCCCCTGCCATCAATCCACGAGCTCTGGTTCCGGATGCGATGGCGACGACTGGCCTGAATTGCCAGGCTTGCCGGCCTTGTCGGCAAAGGACAGTTCGACCTTGCCTTCGCTGTCCAAGCCAACTTCGACATGCCCGCCATCCACCAACCGGCCGAATAGCAGTTCGTCCGCCAGCGCCCGGCGTATGGTGTCCTGAATCAGCCTTTGCATCGGGCGGGCGCCCATGGTCGGGTCGAAACCTTCCTTGGCCAGATGATCGCGCAAGGCTTGGGTGAATGTGACTTCCACCCGCTTTTCGTGCAACTGGTCTTCAAGCTGCATCAGGAACTTGTCCACGACCCGCAGGATGATTTCACGCGACAGCGGCGTGAACCCGATGATGGCGTCCAGGCGGTTACGGAACTCCGGCGTGAACATACGCTTGATGTCCGCCATTTCATCGCCCTTGCGTTCTGGCGCGGCAAACCCTATGGTGCTGCGATTCAAGGTTTCGGCGCCGGCGTTGGTGGTCATGACGATGATCACATTGCGGAAATCAGACTTGCGCCCGTTGTTGTCCGTCAGGGTGCCGTGGTCCATGACCTGCAGCAGGATGTTGAAAACATCCGGATGCGCCTTTTCGATTTCGTCCAGCAGCAGTACGCAATGAGGCTGTTTACTGATGGCCTCGGTCAATAAACCGCCTTGGTCGAAGCCGACATAACCGGGAGGCGCCCCGATCAGGCGCGATACGGTGTGCCGTTCCATGTATTCCGACATGTCGAAACGCACAAGTTCGATGCCCAGCACAAAAGCCAACTGACGCGCGACTTCGGTCTTGCCCACACCCGTGGGGCCCGAGAACAGGAAGGACCCTATGGGCTTGTCCGGACGGCCCAGCCCCGAGCGAGCCATCTTGATGGCGGCAGACAATGCCTCGATGGCGCTGTCCTGGCCGAACACGACCGTCTTCAGATCGCGATCCAAGGTGGCAAGCTTGTTGCGGTCGTCCGTAGACACGCTTTGCGGCGGGATACGGGCGATCTTGGCGACAGTTGCCTGGACCTCGGCCTTGCCGATGATCTTCTTCTGGCGCGAGCGCGGCAGCAAACGCTGGGCAGCGCCAGCTTCGTCGATGACATCGATGGCCTTGTCCGGCAAAAAGCGGTCATTGATATGACGCGCGGACAGTTCCGCCGCAGCGGTGATGGCTGCCGACGAATACCGTACGCCGTGGTGCGCTTCGAAGTGCCCTTTCAAGCCGCGCAGAATCTGTATGGTTTGCTCGACCGTGGGTTCCGCCACATCGATTTTCTGGAAACGACGCGATAACGCGTGGTCTTTTTCGAAAATGCCGCGGTATTCGTTGTAGGTGGTGGCGCCCAGGCACTTCAATTGGCCGGATGACAAGGCGGGTTTAAGCAGATTGGACGCGTCCAGGGTGCCGCCCGACGCCGACCCGGCGCCGATCAAGGTATGGATCTCGTCGATGAACAGGATGGCGTTCTTGTTGTCCTTCAGGTTCTTCAAGACCCCCTTCAGGCGCTGTTCGAAATCGCCGCGATATTTCGTGCCGGCGAGCAGCGCCCCCATATCCAGCGCATAGACTTCCGCCCTGGCCAGGATTTCGGGGACTTCGCCCTTGGTGATGCGCCATGCAAGCCCTTCCGCGATGGCGGTCTTGCCGACACCGGCCTCGCCCACCAGCAAAGGGTTATTCTTGCGGCGGCGGCAAAGCACCTGGATGACGCGCTCGACCTCGTGTTCACGCCCGATCAGCGGATCGATGCGGCCATGACGGGCTTCCGCGTTCAAATCCGTAGCGTAAAGCTCCAGCGGAGACTTCTGCTGGTCCGACTTCGGCTCGGCTTCCTGTTGCTGAGCCTTGGGCTGTTCGACGGGAGGTTCTTCGGCGGCCTTGGTGATGCCGTGCGACAAATAATTGACGACATCCAGCCGAGTGACGCCCTGTTGCTGTAAAAAATAGACCGCATGGGAGTCTTTTTCGCCATACATGGCGACCAGCACGTTTGCACCGGTGACCGAGTTCCGGTTCGAATTACCGGAAGACACGTGCATGATGGCGCGCTGGATGACCCGCTGGAATCCGAGCGTGGGCTGCGTATCGACCTCGTCCTCGCCAGGGAACACTGGTGTGTTCTCGTTGATGAATTTGCGCAATTCCTGACGCAGGACGTCGATGTTGGCCGAGCATGCCCGCAAGACTTCGGCGGCTGCTGCGTTGTCGAGCAGCGAGAGCAGCAGATGCTCTACGGTAATAAATTCGTGTCGCGCACTGCGGGCTTCGACAAAAGCCATGTGCAGGCTGACTTCAAGTTCTTCGGAGATCACGCTTCCTCCATTGCATATCGGAGCGGACAAACAATTCGATATAAATCCTATTCTATGACTAAATCGACCTTGCGTATCAACATTAATTAAATATAGCGTACTGCGGCGTTGTACCCTTATACATCAGGTGCGGGCTCCATCACGCATTGCAAGGGGTGCTGCCGTGCCTGAGCCATTCGGCGGACCATTTCCACACGCGTGGCGGCGATGTCGCGCGGATACACGCCACAAACGCCACGGCCTTCATGATGCACCTTCAGCATGATGCGTGCCGCCTCGTCTTCGCTTTTGCCAAAAATGCGCTGCAGGACCACCACGACGAATTCCATGGGCGTGTAGTCATCATTCAGCAACACGACCTGGTACATCGGCGGAGGTTTGAGCTTGGCGGTTTGCCGATCAAGAACCGTATCTTGCTGGTTTTCGATTTGGGTAGACATACTAGTGGTTTCCATAGTTGACTATGGTAGGTGAAATTGCGCATTATCGAAGTATTCTGAGTGCTTGAAAGTATGCCGCATGCCAGAATCCAAGGCTAAAGGGAACCCTTGTAGTCGAGTTTCAATTTAACACTATAGTCGAGAGGCAGTCCGCATGTCTGATTCAAACGCAACCTCCATGCCTGGGGATACGCAAAAGCTGACAGGTACCGTCAAGTGGTTCAACGATGCCAAAGGTTTTGGTTTCATTACCCCCGATAATGGGGGAGAAGACCTTTTCGCACATTTTTCCTCTATCCAGATGAACGGCTTCAAGACCCTCAAAGAAGGCCAGAAAGTCGCTTTTGAAATTGCACAAGGCCCTAAAGGCAAACAAGCACTCAACATTACGGCTGCCTAAAGCAGGACACCGCAACGTCTTAATAACAATGCATAAATTTTACCGACCTACAGGGCTTTACAGCCCTGTTTTTTTTGCGGCAGGGCACCGGAACGCCAGGCACTTGGCTGTGTTTCCCCGTACCTGGCGCCCTCTGGCGGCAAGGGTCGCGGCCTGTCTTGTGT
>JAEWEH010000326.1 GCA_023389535.1 Pseudomonadota bacterium | reverse complement strand
CCTTCACCCTGCAAGAACGTTTCGAAGCCAAACTGGAAAAACACCAGGGCAACCTGATGCGCGCCGCCGTCGAGCTGACCAAAGACTGGCGCACCGACCGTGTATTGCGCCGGCTCGAAGCCATGTTGATCGTCGCCGACAAAGAACACACACTGGTACTGACCGGCAATGGCGACGTCCTGGAACCGGAACATGGCCTGGCCGCCATTGGTTCGGGCGGCGCCTACGCGCAATCCGCCGCGCTGGCCCTTTTGCAGAACACTGACATGGCGCCCGCCGAGATTGTGAAGAAGTCGCTGGAGATCGCAGGCGACCTGTGCATCTACACCAACCAGAACCACATCGTCGAAACGCTCTGAATGCAACGCGCACAATACTGAAAGCCATTATGTCCGCTACCAACATGACTCCCGGGGAAATCGTCTCCGAGCTCGACAAGAACATTGTCGGGCAGCACCGTGCCAAACGCTCTGTGGCCGTGGCCCTGCGCAACCGTTGGCGCCGCCAGCAGGTGCCCGAGCCCCTGCGCAATGAAATCGTCCCCAAGAACATCCTGATGATAGGACCGACCGGCGTGGGCAAGACTGAAATCGCCCGGCGCCTGGCCAAACTGGCCAATGCCCCCTTCATCAAGATCGAAGCCACCAAATTCACCGAAGTCGGCTATGTGGGCCGCGACGTGGATACCATCGTTCGCGACCTGGTCGAAATCTCGGTCAAGCAGACCCGCGACGTCGAAATGCGCCGCGTACGCACGCAGGCCGAAGACGCCGCCGAAGACCGTATCCTGGACGTGCTGGTGCCGCCCAGCCGCAATGCCCATGGCGAGCCTCAACGCGAGGACAACACCGCGCGCCAGACTTTCCGCAAGCGCTTGCGCGAGCACACGCTGGACGACATGGAAATCGAGATCGAAGTCGCCCAGCCGGTGCCGCAAATGGAAATCATGGCGCCGCCCGGCATGGAAGAAATGACCGAGCAGCTGCGGGGCATGTTCGCCGGCTTGGGCCGCGACAAGAAAAAGACCCGCAAGATGCCGGTCAAGGAAGCGTTCAAGCTGCTGGTCGAAGAAGAAGCCGCCCGCCGCGTGAACGAAGAAGAACTGCGTACCACCGCGGTGGCGAACGCGGAGCAGAATGGCATCGTGTTCCTGGACGAGATCGATAAAATCGCGACCCGGCAAGAGCATTCCGGCGGCGACGTGTCGCGCCAAGGCGTGCAACGCGACTTGCTGCCGCTGGTGGAAGGCACCACCGTCAATACCAAGTACGGTGTCGTACGTACCGATCACATCCTGTTCATCGCATCGGGCGCATTCCACCTGTCGCGGCCGTCCGACCTGATACCCGAATTGCAAGGGCGTTTCCCGATCCGGGTCGAGCTGGACTCGCTGACCGCGGATGACTTCGTACGCATATTGTCGGAAACAGACGCCTCGCTGACCAAGCAGTACAAAGCCCTGCTGGGCACGGAAGACGTCACCCTGGACTTCACGCAGGAAGGCATACGCCGCTTGGCTGAAATCGCCTACGACGTGAATGAGCGCACCGAAAACATCGGCGCCCGCCGTCTGTACACGGTGATGGAAAAACTGCTGGAAGACCTTTCCTTCGACGCCACATCGGCGGGGGCCCACACCGTGACCATCGACGCGGGCTATGTGGATTCCAAGCTCGAGGAAGCAGCCAGCAGCCAGGACCTGGCGCGCTACGTACTGTAAAGCCGGACGCTACTTCGATATCTGGGTGATCACGTACTGCCCGCCCTCGCGCTTGGCAGTGAACTTGACCGTATCGCCGGGCTTGATGTCTTGCAGCAACGCGGGGTCGACGCGATAAACCAATGTCATGGCAGGTAATTGCAGGTCGGCGATAGCCCCATGCTTGATGGTGATCTTGCCGGCTGCGACATCCACGCGGCGTACTTCGCCGGACCCTGTGGCCTCTTGTGCCAACGCTGCGGTCGAATAGAACGAAGTCAATGCCAGCGCGGCCGCCAGGGCCTGCAGCAATGGTCTGTCGTTGTAAGGCATGCGCTAAACTCCTTCGTATGATACGGGCATTTGTATTAATGCACGCTACCAGCATAACGCTAAAATCAGGCTAGCCGGCCTGCGGCCGCAACCGAATCTTACCGCCACAAGGAAGCAAGCCATGGCCACACGGTTATCTGTGATCACCACCCGGGGGGGCGACCAAGGCACCACCGGCCTGGGCGACGGCAGCCGCATCGCCAAGGACGCGCCGCGCATTGCCGCGCTGGGGGATGTCGACGAACTGAATAGCGCCATCGGCCTGTTGCGTACGGAACAACTGCCCGCTGCCATCGATGCCCTGCTGTCGCGCATACAGCACGATCTGTTCGACATGGGCGCCGAGCTTTGCATACCGGGGCATACGGCGTTGAAAGAAGAACATGTGCTGGCGCTGGATGCTGCCCTGGCGCAGCACAATGCCCGCCTGGGTAAACTGCAGGAATTCATTCTTCCGGGCGGCACGCGCGCTGCGGCGCTTGCCCATATGGCGCGCACCATCTGCCGCAGGGCCGAACGTTCCGTGGTGGCGCTGGCCAATAGCGACGCCTGCAACGCCGTCAGCGATCCGGTCAGGCAATATCTGAACCGCTTGTCGGACCTGTGCTTCGTGCTGGCTCGCGCCCTGAACCGCGCCGCAGGCGAACCCGACGTACTCTGGCAGCGCGATCCGGCCTGACCCCGATTGGCTGACTCGGCTGCTACAGCTTGCGCTCGTCGTCAGCGTGTATCTGCAGGGTTTCCAGGAAGCGCGACACCATGTTGTAGGTGGCGATGGTGGCGGTCAGCTCCACTAGCTGCCGGGCCTGGAAAAAGGGGCGCAGCGCATCGAAGACCGCGTCAGGCACTTGCACATGCCGCGTCATGGCGTCGGTATACGCCAGCACCGCGCGGTCCCTGTCGCTGAAAAGCGTGGAGCCTTCCCAGTCGCCCAGGTTGTCCAGCTGCGCCTGCGACATGCCTTCTTTCAAGGCAATCGGCGCATGCTGTTCGGCTTCGTAGGGCGCGCCGTTGATCAATGCAATGCGCATGATGACCATTTCCCGCACGTCGCCCGGCAGCGAGTTCTTATGGCGTATGCCGGTCAAGTGATTAAGCCAGCCTTGTGCGATAGGTGGGCTTTGCAGCAGCATCTGATAAAGATGCAGAACGCTGCCGCGTTCCGCCACAATCTGTTCCACCAAGGGGCTGACTTCGGGGTGCGTCAGGTCGGCATACGGTAAACGGGCCATCAATAATCCTTCGTATGAATGTATGAAGCGGCGCCGGCTCGCGCAAGCGCGCCGCGGCCTAAGAGAACGGTTAACGCTAAAGGGGCATGCCCCTTTTAGGGTTGAAGCCAGTGTCGCGCCATTTATATAACCATCATGCCGGCAGCACTTGCCTTACCGTCTGGGTGAAGCGCGCGACAATGTCGCTGATGTCGGCCGGCGAGCATATGAAAGGCGGCGCCAGCAATACGTGATCGCCGTGCACGCCATCCACCGTGCCGCCCATAGGGTACATCATCAGCCCGTTCTGCATGGCTTGCTTCTTCAGTTTGGCATGCGTTTTGGCCGCCGGGTCCAGCGTCGCCTTGGTGGCCTTGTCTTGCACGAATTCCACGCCCACGAACAGGCCGCGCCCGCGGATGTCACCCAGGTTGGGGTGTGAACCCAGCGCGTCGCGCAGTTCGGCACGCAATTGCTCGCCGCGTTCCAGCACGTTATTCAGCAGGCCGTCGCGCTCGATGACTTGCTGCACCGCCAAAGCCGCCGCGCACGCCGTGGCATGGCCCATATAGGTATGGCCGTGCTGGAAGAAGCCGCTGCCTTGCACGATGGCATCGTAGACCTTGCTGCTGGCGATCATCGCGCCTATGGGCTGATACCCGGCCCCCAGGCCTTTCGCAATGGCCATGATGTCGGGCGCCACACCGTATTCCGCGCAGGCGAACAGATGCCCGGTGCGCCCCATGCCGGACATGACTTCGTCCAGGATCAGCAGCACACCATGGCGGTCGCAGACTTCGCGGATGCGCTGCAGATACGTATTGACGGGGGCCAGAGCGCCCGCAGTAGCGCCGACCACCGTTTCGGCGACAAAGGCCGCCACAGTCTCCGGGCCGAGTTCACGGATTTTCTGGTCCAGTTCCTGCGCCAGGCGCTCGGCGTATTGTTCTTGCGTTTCGTCCGCGCGCTGGTCGCGGTAGGCGTAGCATGGCGACACATGGTGCGCGGGCACCAGCAAGGGCAGGAAGGGCTCGCGCCGCCAGGCGTTGCCGCCTATTGCCAGTGCACCCAGCGTATTGCCATGATAGCTTTGGCGCCGCGCGATGAAATGGCGGCGGCTGGGCTGGCCGGTCTCTACAAAATACTGGCGCGCCAGCTTCAGCGCCGCTTCGACCGCTTCTGAACCGCCGGATACAAAGTAAACATGGTTCAGGTCGCCCGGAGAACGCTGCTGCAGGAAGCCGGCCAGGTCTTCGGCCGCCTTCGTGGTAAAAAACGACGAGTGCGCATAGGCGATTTGATCCAGCTGATCCTTGGTGGCCTGAATGACATCGGGGTGGCCATGGCCCAGGCAGGACACCGCCGCCCCGCCGGATGCGTCGATATATGCTTTGCCGCCTTGATCGTACAGGCGTATGCCTTCGCCCCGTACGGCAACGGGAAGTTGATGTTGAGGGTTGCGGTGGAATACGTGTGTCATGGCACAGGCCTGTAGTGGAATATTCAACAAGTGTTTCTCGTATGATATATTATTCAACAGATAAATCAATACTGCCACGTGCGCTTCCCGCACCGGCCGCCCCGTATGCTCCCTAGCCAGACGCCCCCTTCAGCGCCGCGCAGCATGGACGCCCTGACTGACCGGCTGCAAAGCGAATTCCCGGCCATGACCCGGCAATTCCAGATCAGCGCCAAGTATCTGCTGGACTTCCCGGCCGAAGTGCCCATCAATTCCATGCGCAAAATCGCGGCGCAGGCTGGTGTGCAGCCCGCCACCCTGGTGCGCTTGGCCCAGTCCTTGGGCTATGAAGGCTGGGATGACCTAAAGAGCGTATTCGTCCAATCCTTGCGCCAGATACCGAAACGCTACGCCGATCAGGCGCGCAAGCTGATCCAGGGCAACAACCCGCGCGATGCGCTGGGCCGCGCCGCATCGGCCCAGGCCGATAACATCCGCCTGCTGGATCATA
>JAEWEH010000393.1 GCA_023389535.1 Pseudomonadota bacterium | reverse complement strand
GAAGGGCCCTATGTCGTCTTGCCGGGCGTGTGGGGCCAGCTGGTATTGCGGCGCGGTGCGCAGGAAAGCCTGTTGCGCCGGTTGCAGCCCGCAGCACAAAGCCAGGCGCAGCATGGCGCATCCAGCGCGCCAGCAGCGTCCGGCCTTATCTCCTCCGACGTGGTCCCGGAGCCGGTCTCGCCAGCTCCTCCCACAGCAATTTCTGCCGCGGCCAACGTCCCGGGTTTTGTCCCGGCCGCAACTTCCACTGCGGACGCCGCTCTGGCGCAGGTAGCCGGTTCGGCCGCGCCCTCTGCGCTGACACCCGAGTCGGGTGGCGCGGCCGGTGTGGCGCAATTGACAGCCCCCAGCTTTGCCCTACAAGTTGCTGGTGAAGGAAGCCACGCATTGGCGGACCCGCCATCTTTTCAATCCGATCTCATGGAACGCTACGAGGTCAGCCCCTCGGACCAAACCTTGCGCGCTGCTCTGGATCGATGGGCGCGCAAGGCGGGGTGGACATTCCAGCCTGAACACTGGGCAGTCGATGCCGACATCCCTATCGTCGGGTCGGCTCATTTTGAACAACCCTTCAAGCTTGCGGTTCGGGAACTGGTCGCTTCAACGGAAATGGCGGACCGGCCCTTGCAACCTTGCTTCTACTCCAATCGGGTGCTGCGCATCGTGCCTTACGCGCAACGCTGTGATCGCGGCACGGGTGTTGCGAGGTCGTCATGAGGCTGCTGCGTTGCTGCCTGGCCGCATGGATGTGCGCGACGCTGTCGGCTTGCGCGCTTAGCGACAAGCTGCGCCAGATTGCGGCATCCATCGATCTGACGCAGGCGGGTATCCAGGCACAGCATGAAGACTTTTCCCAGACCGTGGGCGATGCGCAGCGCCGCAAGGCGGACCAGGATGTCGACAGACCATGGCTGGCCGGGCCGGCCCAACCACTCGCGCGCGAAGTGGCGCTGCCACCGGCCTTGCGCGGCACGGTAAATACCACCTTGATGTTCTCCGACGGTCCTGTGGACCTGCCCGGGGTGGCGCAGCGCATTTCCGCTGCAACCAACATCCCCGTGCACATTCGCCCGGACGCTTTGCTGCCGCTGGAGCTCTTTCTGCCGCGCCTGGCTGGCGGGCCCTCGCAAACGGTGCTGGCGCCAACGACACTAAGGCTGGATGGCGGCCCCGAACCCCTGGCCCGCATACTCGATCGCATAGCCGCTCGCCTGGGGCTCATGTGGCGCTACGAGCACGAACGCATCGAGTTCTATCGGACGGAAACCCGCGTATTCAATGTGCGCGCGCTGACACTCAGTGCCAACGCCGAGGCCTCCCTCGGCCTGGCAGGCGGCGGGTCATCACAGGGTTTTGTCAGCACATCCAAGACCAGCCTTAGCAGCCCCGAACTGGATGTACTGGCGGTGGTGCGTGCCCGTATCGAACCCTTTCTTTCACGCGCGGGCATCCTGGTTGCAGAAGCCGGGGCCAGCTCTTCCATCGTGGTCACCGACACGCCTGATGTGCTGCAACGCATCGGCGCCTATCTGGATCGGGAGAACCGCGCACTTACACGTCGAGTGCGCCTGGTGTTCGAAGAGCTCACCGTTGCCATGCACGATAACGCGGAAGCGGGGCTGGACTGGAACCTGGTGTTCTCCAGCGCCAAGATTGCCGCGGCCATGGCGGTACCGGGCTCGGGCCTTGCCGATGCGGGAGCCCTGAGCCTCGGTTTGAACGAGGGGCCGTTTCGCCGTTCCGATGCCGTCATCAAGGCTCTTAGCCAAGTCGGGCGGGTCGTGCGCCGCAGCAGTCTGCCAGTGTTGACGCTCAATAGGCGGCCTGTGACGCATGCCGTGCGTACCACTTTCTCGTATATCGACAAAGTGCAAACCACTGCGCTGCCGGGCGGCGCGGGCATCAGCCTGCCATCTGTGTCGGTCAGTCAGCGCGAAGAGACCGTGGGCTCGCTGCTTACGCTCGTTCCCGACGCCCAGGAAGACGGCCAGATACTGCTTTCGGTGGCTTACGACAATACGGTGGCCCAGCCCCTCAAATCCGTAACGTTCGGAGACAAGGAGAATCCACTTCAGCTCCAGCAGATCACCATAGACGGCAATGGCACGGTGCAGCAGGTGGCCTTGCAGCCGGGGCAGCCGCTGCTCATTTCCGGCTTTGATCGCAGCCAGGAAGAAACCGAAGGCCGCCGGCTGAATCCGGGCATGCCTTTGGCATTGGGCGGAAGCGATCGCGCGTCCACGCAGCAACTGACCACGATCATGGTGGTTACGGCCCAGATCGAGGAAGGGCTCTAAGCCATGGACAATACGCTGACGCTTTCGATGCCAACGGTCGATCTGGTTTTTGGTTTGGAGTGGTATCCATTGATCGGCGCACGCCCGGACCGCCTGGCGCGCCGGATCGCCAGGCAGCGCGGCGCCAGCCACATGGTGCTCGCCAACGAAGCAGCAGCTGCTGTGGGCGTCGGGACGCTGGGCAAGAGCCGCCGTCGCAAGCCGCTGCATTCGGCGGCGCAGAATCTGGCGCATTTGTTCGGTAGCGGCACGACGGCGGTATTGATGGATCTGGGTGAAGGGCGTCATTGGCTGGCTGCCGTGCACGAGGGCGCCGTCGTGGCGCGTACGGACCGCCTGTATGCCGCGCAGCAGGACGCCATGCATGTGCTCGAGGAATTGCATCAGGCGTATCCGCAAATGCGGGTGCTGGATTCCGCTGCAACGGCGAGCGCTCCCACGCTGAATGCTCTTGAAGCGGCTTGCGTAACCGCCAGCCGTCTGTCTGCGCTGCGTCGCTGGCCGTACAAGCTTCCCTGGCCGTTGCCGTGTTTCGCGGCTGTGCTGGTCCTGGCCTTGTGCTTGCCCAAGATGCGCAGTCTGCCGCAGCGGTCCCCTGAACCTCCACCGGGCGGCATCAATCAGGCGGTACTGGCCGCGCGGCTTTGGCATGACGCCGTCGCGCAAGCCATAGGCACACAGGTAGTGCATGGCATAGGCGGTACCCACGCATTATTGGATGTCTTTCATCAGTTGCCTGTCGAGATCGACGGGTGGCGCTTGCAGCAGGCGGAATGCATGGCTGCCGGCGCCGCTTGGCAATGCCGGACCCGCTATTGGCGGGCAGGGCGCGAAGCGAATAACGCCGGCTTCATTGCCGGCGCGCCGCCCGCATGGACAGTGGACTTCGCCTCGCTGGAACAGGCTGAAGGTAGCTGGCTGACTGCGCCGCATGGTCTGCCGCTGGCACGACTAAGGTTGGCGTCCAGCGCCGACACCGAACAACGGCTGTTCAGTGCCTTGCAAGCGCTGCGGCCGGGCTTTGCCAATATCCATGTCGGCAAACCCGCGCCAGTGCTGACGGCCCCTCCCAAAGACGGGCAAGGACGGGTCCCGGTGCGTCCGGCGGATCTGCATATGCCCTTGCATCGGCCCGTACATATCAGCGGCCCTCTGCGTTCCGCAAGCCTGTTGCCGCCATTGGCGACGTCCATGTCCTGGAATCGAGCCATCCTAACGCTTGGTGAGCAGGCGCGTCCCGCTGTGGCAAGCAGCCGCCTCACCCTCACCCTACAAGGAGTGCTGTATGAAACGGAAAACCAGCTCAACGCTTCGGGCTCCCATGCGTCAACCAAGCCTGGCGCAATACCCGTTACGCAAGATGCGGCCGCCACGTCTTGACGGCCTGGCATTCGCATTATGCCTCGGCTGCCTGCCGGCTTGGGCCTTGGCCTCGAGCTCGGCCGCCCCGGCGGCGCAGGTGGATCAGATGTCGGTGCGCGAACTGATGCGGCTCGATACTGCCCTGGCATTGCGCCAGTTGCGCAGCAGTCTGGATACCGGCACCGCCGGTACTGCCTTACCTGTCGCGCACAGCGGTAAATTAAAATTGCTCGCCTTGTACGGGGTGGGAAAAAGGCTGGTCGCGGAAGTCATGATAGGCGGCGATCGCCATGTCTACATGCGCGACCGCAGTCTGCCGATAGGCGTGAAGCCACATCCCTCTGTCTACCAACTGCGCGGGATATCGGGCTCTTGTGTGCATCTGGAGCGGAAGGACGAAGCGCATACGCTTTGCTTGCAGCCTGCTTTGGGGATGGCGCAATAATGATTGCTCTCTGGACCCGGCGGAAGGCCGCCAAGCGCTGGGCGGCGCAGCCAGCCGCGCCGTACGGGCGGTTTGATGCCGCGACGGCGGTGCCGATTTCCAATGCAGATGAATTGGCTGCCATGGCGCCGGGTTTCCGGCGATCGTTGAGCGTTCATTTCGGCGTCGAAGCGCTGGCCGGCCGGCTGAACCCGATACAGCTGGACGACGACAGCGTCGCGATTTTTGCTTTGGCCGAACACGTGGCAAGCGATCAGGCCGATGAGCTGGCCCACCGGATTGTGCTGTCGGGTTATAGCCCGGCATGCCCGGCGCGCTATGTGCTCGCCGCTCCTTTGTTGTTGGCGATCGCTCGTCAGCAACTCACCGCAGCTTCCTTGTCCGGTGTGGCGGGCGCCACACGGGGGCAGTCCCGCACTGCCTTGGCTCATGCGTTTCAGGACCTTGTCGAATGGGGCGTCAGGCAAGGTGCAAGCGACATCCATTTGAATCTGCGCCTGCACGAGCCTGAGTCCGAAGTCAAGTACACGGTGTGCGGGCGTTATCTTGCGCCCGAGCGCTTTCGGCGCATGCCGACCAGTACACTGCTGGATATGCTTTCGGTGGCATGGATGGATATTCGCGGCGGCAACGGCGCGGTCTTTGATCCCTTCGCCGAGCAACAAGGCAGCATGACCAGGCGTGTCGATGGCCGCGAAGTCACGCTGCGCTGGGCTTCCCTGGCGGCGGAGGCCGGGCCCAGTGTCTGCCTGCGCTTACTTCAGCGCGATGGCGCCAGCCGCCTGCCGGACCTCGAGCATTTGGGCTATCTGCCCGACCAGATACAGCTCATCGACCGTGTCATGCTGTCCGAAGGCGGCGCGGTGGTCTTTGGCGGAACTGTCGGTTCGGGTAAATCCACCAGCCTGGCCTCACTGATTGCACGCTTGCCCGGACACCGCAAGGTCATCACCATGGAGGACCCGGTCGAATACACCATACCCGGTGCGATCCAGAATAGCCTGGCCCGCAGGCTGGACGCCGATGCACACGACAGTTATGCCGCCAAACTGCGCGCGCTCAAGCGTTCCGCCATGACCGACGTGTTGCTTGGTGAAGTGCGCGACCGCGAAACCGGGCGAGCCTTCATGGACCTTGCCGGTGCCGGGGTGAATGTCTACACCACCGTGCATGCGCCGTCCGCCGCATTGATTCCGCACAGGCTGGCGTCCGACTTCATCGGCGTGTCGAAGGATTTTCTCGCCACGCCGGGCATGCTCAAGCTCTTGGTCTTTCAGGCCTTGCTGCCGGCGCTTTGCCGCCATTGCGCGTCGCCGGTGCGGCGCCTGCTTGAGACCGGAGGGAATCATCTGGATGGCCGGCACATGAGCCCCCCGCAATGGCGAACATGGCTGGAAAGCATAGAAATCTTGTACGCGGAGGACAGCCGGCACATACGTATCCGCAACCCACAGGGCTGCGACGCATGCCGGCAACCCTCCTTGCCTGAACTGAGTGGCTACGCGGGCCGCACGGTAGCTGCAGAGCTCCTGGAGCCTGCGCTGGCAGTGCAGCATGCCCGTTCAGCCATGGATTGCGCGATGCTGAAAGTATTCCGAGGCGAGATCGATCCCCGCGATGTCGAAGTGCGTTTTCATGCATTTGAAACGCAGCGGCTGGCCGTTCGCCAAGACAGCCCGAACAACGCGGCGGCGCCGCGCTTATGGGCGGTGACATGATGGCCGCCATACCGCCGCGGCATAGGGGGGCATGGTCGGAGAGCATCAAACTGGCCTTCGATCGCTGGCGTTTTCTTCCCAGGCGCTCCGATTACTACGATTACCTTGCTTGTCTGTTGGCAGGCATGCAGGGCCGGCGGACCTTGAAGCATATATTCGATATGGATGCGCACCGATATGGTCCCGCTTCCTTGCGCGGCAGATTGTCGGCCCACTGGGCGATGGCCTATCAGGCGGCAGGGGGCGATCTGCATGCCACATGGCAAGGCAGCTTTCCGGATGGCGAACTCGTACTGGTTCGTAGCGCCCAGTCGTTCGGCAATGCCGCCCTGATCAGGACGCTGGAAGAATTGGCCGCAGCACTGCGCCTGGCCGAGCAAGCCAAGGGGATACTGTCGTCGACACTGTGGGCGGCGGGGGTATCTTTGATGTCCTTGCTGGCCATGGTGCTTGCCGTGCCTTGGTTTACGGCGCCGCGCTTGCAACACGTATTCTCGAGTTTGCCGGCTGATTATCATGGCCCGATGGCGCGCGGCCTATGGAACTTCGCGGCAGTGGTCGATACGCACGCCGTGCTGGCTATCGTACTGGTAACGGGTGCCGCCTGCTTCGTGCTTTGGTCCTTGCCCAATGCCGTCGGCATCCCACGGCGCTGGATGGACCGGCATGGCGTCTGGCGGCTGTATCGCTATCTGAACGCCACGCGCTTCCTGGGCCTGCTGTCCATTGTGCTGGGCAAGGACGCCAGCGGGCCCGTCCAATGGCGCACGGCACTGGCGGCCCAGGGCGCTGGCGCCACCCCCTGGATGGCCAGCCATATACAGCGCATGCTGGCGCGTGTCGACAGCGGCCTGGCGGGCGCCCAAGCGCTGGACACAGGCTTGCTGGATCGCGAGCAATTCTGGTTCCTTTGCGACATGGTCATGGCGCGTGGCCTGCCAATGGGGCTGGCGCTATCCGTACAGCGCTTGCGTACCCAAATACTCGGGGATGTGGCGCTGCAGGCGACCGTATGGCGTTGGGCCATGCTGCTGGGCAGCCTTGCCAGCCTGATCGTCCTGTGCATATGGCACTACGCCGTGATCGACGAACTGCGGCGTTCCCTGATGCTTTTCTATGCAAGCCAATAAAGGCTCGCGTTTCTTCCAAGGAGTTTCCATGTCCGCTGGTATTCAAACCGCTCAACAGGGCTTTTCTCTTATCTAGGTATCCATTGTTACCGCCATCGTATTGTTGATGGCCATCATAGGCGTACCTGCGATCGGGGCCTATGTTGTGGAAAACAAAGTGCCCAAAGTGGGTGAAGAGCTGGCGCGCTTCGTCCTGCAGACCAAGGTGAACGCGCCGGGCGGTAACGGCGCGCCTTATTCAGGCATCAATAC
>JAEWEH010000170.1 GCA_023389535.1 Pseudomonadota bacterium | reverse complement strand
GACAGTTCCTGGATGTTCATCTGGATCGACGCTTCGCCCGTGATGACGGCGACGTCGGCGTCCGGATTGGCCATTTGCACGCCCATGGCATAAGGCAAGCCCACGCCCATGGTGCCCAGCCCGCCCGAATTGATCCAGCGGCGCGGCTGGTTGAAGCCGTAGTACTGCGCCGCCCACATCTGGTGCTGGCCAACATCCGAGGTGACGAAGGCATTGCCGCCTGTCACTTCCCAAAGCTTTTCCACCACGAACTGCGGCTTGATGACCGTGTCGGAATGATCGTAGGCCAAGCACTGCTTGCCGCGCCAGGTGTTGATCTGCTGCCACCATTTGGCCAGGGCATCTTTACTGGCCGGTGTGTCGGCGGCCGACTGCGCATACAGCGCATTCAATTCCTGCAGGACGTCCTTGACGTTGCCAACGATGGGCACATCCACCCGTACGCGCTTGGAGATCGACGAAGGGTCGATGTCGATATGCACGATCTTGCGGGGATTCTGCGCGAAATGCTTGGTATTGCCGATCACGCGGTCGTCAAAACGCGCACCCACGGCGATCAACACATCGCAATGCTGCATGGCCATGTTGGCCTCATATGTACCATGCATGCCCGGCATGCCAACGAACTTGTCGTCGCTGGAGGGGAAAGCGCCCAGTCCCATCAGCGTGTTCGTGCAGGGGGCGCCAGTCAGCTCCACCAATTGGCGCAGTTCGTCCGATGCATTGGACAGCACGACGCCACCGCCGGAATAAATCATTGGCCGTTCGGCGCCCAACAGCATCTGGACAGCTTTCTTGATCTGCCCCTGGTGCCCCTTGGTAACCGGAGCATAAGAGCGCATCTTGACTTCGCCGCGCTTGGGCACGTACTTGCAGGCGGCGACGGTGATGTCCTTGGGGATATCCACCAGCACCGGACCGGGCCTGCCGGTCTTGGCGATGTAGAAGGCGCGGCGCATGGTTTCGGCCAGGTCCTTTACATCGCGGACCAGAAAATTATGCTTCACGCAAGGCCGTGTAATGCCGACGGTGTCGCATTCCTGGAAAGCATCCTCGCCGATCGCATGGCTGGGCACTTGGCCGCTGATGATCACCATGGGGATGGAGTCCATATAGGCCGTGGCAATGCCGGTGACGGCGTTGGTCAGGCCCGGACCGCTGGTGACCAGCGCCACGCCGATCTTGTCGGATGAGCGGGAATAAGCATCGGCAGCGTGCACGGCGGCTTGCTCGTGACGCACCAGGATGTGCTTGAAATTGTCTTGTTTGTAGATTGCGTCGTAGATGTACAGTACCGCGCCGCCGGGGTAGCCAAACACGTGGTCTACGCCTTCTTCGGCAAGGCAACGCACGACGATATCGGCGCCAGAGAGTTCCATGTTGTATTCCTTTCGTAACCAGCACTGCTGCCCCGACCGGCCCCGCAGGACCAGAACCTTAGCCAGTTACGGCAACATGACCTGGCGCTTTATGGCTCACAGAGCCACGCCGCCCAGACACCTTGCCGTTCCGACGCGGATTCATCGAAACACAGCACTAGCGTTCAAATGAACGCGGGAGGTAGAAACGGAAGCCTTGGCAACACACGCTTGTGACGCGGCCAACGGCAAAGTAAGACAGGCGCAAAAAACCGGGCGGATAGCCCGGGCGAAAGAGCCTAATATGCGTCGCAACGGGATGCTGAAGCGACGCAACGTAGTAATGTACCGCGTTGCAGTAATAGAATCAAATCCGCATGGGGCGCCTGCGGCCGGCGCCCCATGCAATAAAGCCGCCGGGCCGACGCAGATACCTTCTATACTTGCGATGATCCTCTACGCTCGGCCAGCATGATCACACGCCTACCCCAACTACAGCGCTTTTTCTACAGCCACCACTTCTTTGGCGGCCTGCGGCAGGCCATCGGTGTCTTATTGCCGGCCTTGGTGCTGGTGGGCGTATTCCACATGTACAGCGTCGGCATGATCGCGGCCATCGGCGCGGCCTGCGTGGCCATCATCGACCAGCCGGGCGGGCCCCGGCGCTACGGCGTCAACGGCATGCTGGCTGCGATCTTGCTCGGCTCCGCCACGGCGGCCGTGACAGGCCTGGCTTCATCCCACAGCCTGCTAATCTGGCTGCTGGTGCCTGCCCTTTGCTTCCTGTTCTCCATGCTGACGGTCTTTGGCAAGCAGGGCGGGCTGCTCGGCTTCGCCTGCCTGCTCATCATGACGCTGACCATGCGCGAGCCGCTGGATCCCCATCAAGTGCTGCAGCACACGATTTATTCTTTCGCCGGCGGGCTGTTTTACTTTGGCTACAGCCTGCTGGCGCACCGCTTGCTATGGCACCGCGAAGAACAGCAAGCGCTGTCGGTGGCGCTATTCGCGACCGCGGAATACATGAAGGCGCGTTCGCAGTTCTACGATGTGAATTCCGACCTGGACGCCAGCTACAGGCAATTGATCCATACCCAGTCAGCAATGACCGATGCCCACCAGGCTGCGCGCGACACCGTGCTGCGCGAACTGCCCAAAGGTAGCCGTGGCCTGGCCGACCGCAGGCGCATCATGTCATTGAATATTTTCATCGACATGGTGGCCTTGCTGGACAGCCTGGTGGCCACCCATACCGACTACGCGACTTTACGCCGCAACCTGCCCGACAGCGATATCCTGCTCTTCGCGCGAGATGCCTTGCGCAAGCTTGCGCTCGATGTGTCCTACATCGCACTAAACGTGGCGCGCAACCGCCATGCCAAGGAGCGTAATAGCGTCAAGGCAGAGTTGCGCGCAATGGAATACGAACTGGAAAAGTACCGCCAGGCCGGCATGGCGGACGCCGACCCCGAAACCTATGCCCTGCTCGTACAAGTGTTGCGCCGCCTGCGCAACATCACCCGGTTGGTCGACCGCATGGCTGCACACCTTAGCGACACATCGGCCACCGGCCTGGTGGACATGCGGCTGGATAAGTCCCTGGATCGTTTCCTGTCGCGAAAAAAATGGCGTCTGGGCATGTTGACCAGCAACCTGCGCATGGATTCATCCCATTTTCGCTATGCCATCCGGGTCGCAATCGCGGCCTTGCTGGCCATGACTGCCGGCTTTGCCCTGCCCCGGACGTCGGTTTTGGCGGCTATGGCGCCCGGGCTAAGCGCACACAGTTATTGGATCGTGCTGACCATCATCGTTGTCATGAAACCCGGCTTTGCCCTGACCCGGCAGCGCAACGGCTGGCGCCTGGCGGGCACGTTGATCGGCTGCGGATTGGCGCTGATGCTGTTCAAGCTGACGCAGAGCACGGATATTTACCTGGCTGTCCTCGTCGTCACCTGCGTCTTGGGCTACAGCCTGATCCAGGTGAACTTTATGGCCGCCGCCATTTTCAACACGGTGTTCGTGCTGCTTGTCTTTCACTTCCTTGCCCCAGGTTCGGCTTCGGTCATTGGCGAGCGCCTGATCGACACGTTTGTCGGCTGTGGACTTGCACTGCTTTGCAGCTACATCCTGCCTTGGTGGGAGCAAAGCTTCATGCCCTCGCTGGCGCGGGCCGCACTGAAGAACAATTTGGAATTTCTGTCCTCAGGGCTGACATACGCCCGGCTCAGCCGTGAACAGGCCGCCGCACATCTGCAACTGCAGGCGGCTACGACGGCAAATGCCACTGCGCGCAGCGATGGTCCTGCGGAGACGAAAGGGCAAAAGGCCAGCCTGACGCCCGCATCCGGACTGGCCAAGCTGGACGCGGAACAACATGAGGCTGAAATGCGCTGGCGCCTGGCGCGCAAGAACATGCATATCGCCTTCAGCAATTTCGCCGCGGCGTTCTACCGCATGATGGACGAGCCCGTTCGCCGCCAGAATAACGTCCCGGAACTGAACAACCTGTTGATACAAAACCATGTGCTCGCCATGCAGATCACGTCGGCGGTGCCGATCCTGGCGGGCCTGACCAGCGTGCCGGAAGGCATACAGAAATCGCTGGATGCGATCGAGTTGTACCTGAAGGGCGAAGAGGCGGATCCCCCAGCCTCCATCGAGACCGAGGGCGAACTGGCTGCGCTGGCCTATCCGATCAGGCAGATGGTGAAGGCGGCGCAGCTGATACGGCAGGAAATGCGCGGACTGGCGATATCCCGGGCGCCGATGCACGCCGAACCGGCAGCAGGACCGGCCTGAGCACTTAAGCCTTGCGCCGGAACACCAGTTTGTCGGCGGTGGACTCCGGCGCAGCATACGCATAGCCTTCGGCGTCGAAACCCTGCAGATCGTCGACTTCGCCGACCTTGTGGTCAATGACGTAGCGCGCCATCAGCCCCCGGGCGCGCTTGGCATGGAAGCTGATGACTTTCCATGCACCGTTCTTGTAATCCTGAAAGACGCATTGCACCACGCGCGCCCGCAGAACCTTCAGATCCACCGACTTGAAATACTCTTCGGACGCCAGGTTCAATACGATGGCTTCGCCCTTTTTGCCTTTGGCGCTTTCCGCCAGATGGTCGTTCAAGTGTTGCGCAATGGAATCGCCCCAGAACTCGTACAGATTCGCCCCCTGGGGCGTAGCCAGCCGCGTGCCCATTTCCAGGCGGTACGGCCGGATGAGATCCAGCGGACGCAGCACTCCGTACAGACCGCTGAGCAAGCGTACGTGGTCCTGCGCCCATTTCAATTTGGCGTCGGAAAGGCTGCTGGCATCCAGGCCTTCGTAGACATCGCCGTTGAAGGCCAACACCGCCTGGCGGGAATTGCTGGTATCGAAAACTGGCTTCCAGGCCGCATAGCGCTCGACATTCAAGTTGGCCAGAGCATCGCTGAGCTTCATCAACTCGGCGACCTGCGCCGCTGATTTCTTCTTCAATACCTTGATAAGCGCCGATGCCTGGTCAATGAACATCGGCTGCGTATGCAAAGTGGTCCTGACCGGCGTATCGTAATCCAGCTTCTTCGCCGGCGACAGTAGCAACAACATCGTATTTCTTCCTTCTATGCGTGTCGGCTCATGCTGGCCCCAGCATGAGCAATGGGTGCCTTCATGCATGGCACTGCGGCTTGCCTTTGCGGCGCAAGAGGTAGCGCTGTGCCAGGCGGGTGCCCGGTACGCCGCTACGATCGATGCAGCGCGTCCGGACGAGGAAACCGCTTAGCCCTTGCCGCCGCCGCTCGAGGGCGGCAAGCAGAACTGCGGGCTGTCAAGTCACCGGGCTGTCCAGCCCCCATCCAGGCTTAAGGTGGTACCGGTCATTTGATCCGCCGCCTCGGAGGCCAGGAATACCGCTGCGCCGCCCAGTTGCTTGGGCGTCACGAATTGCAGCGACGGCTGTTTTTCAGCCAGCAATTCCTTGGCGGCCGCTTCGATGTCCAGGCCGCGCTTTTGCGCAAGCGCCTCGATTTGTTTTTCCACCAGGGCCGTACGGACCCAGCCCGGGCAAATTGCGTTGCAGGTGACGCCATTGCCCGCGTTTTCAAGCGCGGTGACTTTCGTCAACCCCACGACACCGTGCTTGGCCGCCACATAGGCGGACTTGCTTGCCGAGGCGACCAAACCATGGGCCGAGGCAATATTGATAATGCGCCCGCAGCCTTGTTTTTTCATATGCGGCAGGGCTGCGGCCGTACCGTGGAACACCGCCGACAGATTAAGCGCAATGATGGCGTCCCAGCGATCAACGGGAAAGTCTTCAATCAGGTCGGTATGCTGAATGCCTGCATTATTGACCAGGATGTCGATCCCGCCCAACGCTTCGACCGCCTGCCCGATGAAGGCGCGGGTGGCCGCCGACTGCGTCAAATCAGCATTGATGTAGCGGGCCTTGACGTCGAACTCCAGTTCAATATTGACCCTTTCCTTTTCAATGGCGGCCGCGTCGCCAAAGCCATTGATCACCACGTTGGCGCCATTGGCAGCCAATTCACGCGCAATCGCCAGGCCGATCCCGCTGGTGGAGCCAGTGATGACCGCATTTTTTCCCGTAAGCATATTGTTCCTTTTTTCTTGTCTGGACCATGAAAAGTCGAACACATCCATGCTAGTGTACCGCCGCACCCGGCGCCATAGCGTGGCATGCGTCGGCTTGCAGTCCGATTATGCGTTTTTTTTATTTCTTGCTAGAATAGCGGACTTGCTTGGTTAGGCGCCACCAACCTTCGACCCGGTTTTGGCGCTTGCGGACAGCCTGGAGCTTTTAGCTTGGGTACTTCGCGGCCGGCAATGCTTATCAGGACAGGTGGCAGAGTGGTCGAATGCGCCGGACTCGAAATCCGGTATACGTTTAGGCGTATCGTGAGTTCGAATCTCACCCTGTCCGCCAGTAAATTCAGTCAGTTACATGCTTTGAAGCCACCGTTACGGTGGCTTTTTTGTTGGCTCTTTCCGTTATCGGCCCGATGCCACGCGACGCTCTGGCATGCTGTTGGTCGACAGCTGGCTCGCTGCGGCCTCGTCCAGGATGATCTTCGCCCGCGGATGCCGTTTCAATAGCGTAAAGGGAATGGCTTCGGTAACATCGTTTTCATAAAACTCCGCGATGATCGGAGCCTTGGCTTCGCCAGTGGCGATGAGCAGGATCTCGTGCGCTTCCATGATGTCCTGCATGCCCATGGTAATGGCCGAGGCAGGCACCATGGCATTCTCGAAGAAGCGGCTGTTGTCCAGGCGGGTCCGCTCGGAAAGCTGCACCACGTGGCAGCGGCTGTCGAAAGCCGTACCGGGCTCGTTAAAGCCAATGTGGCCATTGCTTCCTACGCCCAGCAGTTGCAGCCCTATTCCGCCATGCTGCCGGATATTGCTCGAATACTCCACGCAATGGTTGTCTAGGTCCACCGCCAAGCCATCGGGCAGGTGGCACCGCGACGGGTCAAAGTTCAGGTGCTGAAACAAATGATGGCGCATATACGCCGCATAGCTTTTTGGG
>JAEWEH010000058.1 GCA_023389535.1 Pseudomonadota bacterium | reverse complement strand
ATCCTCCGCAGGTGAACGCCGCGTAGGCAGCTATCGCCGGCAGTTCGCCTTCCGTCCGATTCTTATGCGAAAATCGGACAAGGCATTTTGTGGATGAAAACCATGTTCAGATGGCTGGCGGGGCGTGGCGCCACCCCGCGCAAGGTGGCGCGCGAACTCGATCTCATCAGCCCGCAGGTGTGGCGTTCCGCCGTAGCCCGCCACGCGTTCCTGGCTGGCCTGTCGGCCCAGGAAGATGAAGACTTGCGCAGGCGCGCCGCATGGTTGCTGGCCAGCAAGACTTTCAGCGGCGCCCACGGCCTGGAAGTCACCGACGACATCATGCTGTCCATTGCCATACAGGCGGCGCTGCCCATCTTGTACCTGGATACCGCCCTGTATGAAGGCTGGACCGAAATCATCCTGTATCCCGGCGGTTTTCTGATTCCGCGCAGCGATGTCGATGAAAGCGGCGTGGTCCATGAATACGTGCAGGAGGCATCGGGCGAAGCCTGGGAAGGCGGGCCGGTGATCCTGTCGTGGCTGGATGCGGCCAGCGGCATGCAGCCGGGCATGAACGTGGTCATTCATGAATTCGCGCACAAACTGGATCTCTACGGCAGCGAGGCGGACGGCACGCCGAATCTGTCCTTGCATCGCGACATCTCGCCGCGCTTATGGCGCCGGGTGCTGGAGGCCTCCTTCAATCGCTTCAACGACGCACTGACCGCAGTGGAAGCCGCCATACCGCACGATGTCGATCCGGAATCCGACGAGGCCGCAGCCTGGTACGAGGCGCTACCGCTGGATCCCTACGCGGCAACCGACGAGGCCGAGTTTTTTGCCGTCAGTTCCGAGGCCTTCTTCGTGCACCCCGAACCATTGGCTCGCCTGCTGCCTGAATGGCACAGCTTATTGAAGCAATACTACCGTCAGGACCCTTTGCGGCGGCTGGGCGGCTTGTCATAGGCCACGACGCCGCGCTCACGCGCCCAGACAATGACGGCGCTGCGCTTATGGACACCGACTTTGCTGTAGATGGCGGCAAGGTGATTGCGCACAGTATTGCGGGATACGTTCAGTGTGGAAGCGATTTCGGGATCCCCCAAGCCTTGGCATACCAATCCCAGCACTTCCCGTTCACGCGCTGTCAGGTCGCCCAACTGGCCGAATTCGGCATTAGCGCCTTGCGGCTGGCGCAACTGCGCCAATTTTTCGATGATGGACCGGCTGAACCACGATGCATCTTTCAGCACGCTGTCGATTGCGCTCATGAGTTCGACTTCGGACCGCTTGCGTTCCGTAATGTCCTGGATAACTCCCAGTACGCATTGCTCTTCATGTATGGTGACGGCTTCCGACGACATCAGGCAATCCAGGATGGTGCCATCGTGGCAACGCAGTTGCAGAGGGAAATCGCGCACGCTGCCCGCTTGCCGCAGCAAGGTGTCCAGCTGCCGATATTCCTGGCCATGGAGCCACATGTCCAGCTTGGCCAGTGGCTGGCCGACGACATCGTCTCGCGTATAAGCCAAGGTATGTAGGAACGCATCGTTCACATCCAGCATGCTAGCCGGTTTCAATGAACTGACCATCATGGGCATCGGTGCAAGCCTGAAAGCTTTAGAGAAGCGCTCTTCCGATTCGCGCAACGCGTTCTCGGTCCTTTTCATGGCGTCCATGTCGATGAAGGTAAACAGCATGCAGTCTTCATCAGCCATTTGTATGGGTTGTCCGGCGACAATCACCCACTTGCTTCCGCCGTTGGCCACCCGCACACGCGATTCGGTCTGCGGGATCGTCGTGCCTTCCTTCAGGCGGGCGATGGCATCATCCCTGTTATGTGCGTTTTCCAGTATATCGAGCTCGTAAATGGAACACCCCAGTATGTCGTTGGCGCGGTAAGCCGTCATTTTCTGAAAGCCGGTATTCACTTTGACAAACCGCAGATCCGACAGCCGGCAGATCAGCGCCGGGGCGGGGTTGGCTTCAAAGGTTTGCTCGAAGCGTTGTTCCGCTTCAATACTGTCGGTGACGTCCCGGATGATGAGTGCCGCCATACCGGACTTGCCCGCGTCATCTGCCAACGGCAAGCCGCGCAGTTCATGATAACGGCAAAAACCGTCGTCGCCCTGCCGTGTTATTTGCACCACGACGTCGGAAAACGATTCACCGGCCAACACTCGGTCCATCGGATACTGTCGCGCGGTCAGTGCATGGTTGTTACGATAGGCTAGCACATACTTTTGCCTATATCCCGCGGCGGTGCCGCCAAGGTCGGAAAGACGGCGTACCCCGTGCATGTCAAGCGCGGCCTGGTTAGCCCACATCAATCCTTCCGCCGGCCGGAGCAAAAGAATGCCTTCACTGGACCCGGAGATGATTTCCTGCAGCTGCTGACAATAGCTGCCGGAATCCGTCGTCTCTTTTGCCATCTGTGTCGCCTCCCGGGGCGAATTCCCCCTAAAAGCTTACTTCGCGATGGTGTGATCGCGATAGGATCGGATCGCATCGCGCACTAGTCTAAAAATACTAATCACTATGAGGCGTGGATATCTGGAAAACTTGGTTTTTCCCTGGTATTCTGCGCTACCTATGCCATCATGTGTATAGGGCGTTGTTCTGCGCACAGAACTGTATCTGGTAAAAATAGTAAAGGTAAGTACGGTGGAATACAGTAAGTTTGCTCAGCAGCTAAATAAGGCCGCCGGTGGGAAAATCACAGCCTACCTTGAAAAAGACGATGGGTGTGAACTTTTTCTGGGGTCGGATGACAGGATTTTTGTACCGCTGGAAATCATCCAGTACCAGTGTTCAGCGGCGGTAGCCTACTTGTGCGAATGCATCAGCAACGGCGCACGCGGGCGTTTCACCATGGCGGAACTGAACGACGGCGGCTTCGAACTGGAGGCCATGAAAGAAGCCTGAAACGTGTATAGTCTTCCATATTTGGCCATGCCCGGTGGCCATCGTGCCTGGGTTACCGATACGGAAGACCATGTATACGCCCGTCCATTTCGAAGCAAGCAGGCCTGAAGCGCTACACCAGCTTATCGCCCAACACCCCCTGGGCATATTGGTGACGCACAGCGCAGGTGGCCTGGATGCCAACCATTTACCTTTCGAATTCGATCTGCAGGCCGGCGAACATGGGATCTTGCGTGCCCACGTCGCGCGCAATAACCCCATTTGGCAGGAAATGCAGAACGGCGATCCGGTGCTGGTGGTGTTCAGGGCTGAACACGCTTATATATCCCCCAATTGGTATCCCAGCAAGCACGAGTCGCATAAGCAAGTGCCCACCTGGAATTACAAAGTCGTCCACGCTCACGGCACACTGACTGTACGCGATGACGAAAGATTCGTGCGCGGCCTGGTCGCCCGCCTGACACGCACCCACGAAGCCAACCAGCCCCAGCCCTGGAAAATGACCGATGCTCCGGCCGGCTACATCGACAGTATGCTGCAGGCCATCGTCGGCATCGAAGTCCACGTCACCCGGCTGGAAGGAAAGTTCAAGCTCAGCCAGAACAAGGAAAGCCGCGACAGGATCGGCGCAGGGCGGGCCTTGATCGAACAAGGCGATACCGCCCTGGGTCAGGCCATGCTGGATCTGCCGTAGCCGGGGGCTTGCTGCGGTCGAAGGCCCACACCGCGTTCGATCTCCTTCACGCACGCAGTCAATTGCCTGTCAATATAGGTCTGCCTGGCGCCTTCCATCCGGCTGCTGATCGTTGCCACGAACGTCGCGGCAAACGGATTCCCGGTGGGGGCGCGTATGGCACGTCCTATGGCAGTGATGCCTGACGCGCTGGCGCCCTGATCCAGGCTGTATCCTGTTTCTCGCGCCGCATGGATGCGTTCCCGCAGTTCGCTCTCCGTGAGGCAATAGCGAGGCAGTTGCGGAGCGACGGCTTCCAGGGCAAGCCGCACCTCGTTATCCGCCATCGCAGCCAGCAACGCCAGCCCGCCGGCCCCTATGCCTAATGGGTGGCGATCCCCAAGGGTCCGGGTCATGGTCTGGATTTCGAAGCCGCCGGCAATGCGATTCAGGCAGACCGTTTCATAGCCGCTGCGGACAATCAGAAAGGCCATGTCGCCGGTGGTTTCGGCAAGCCGGCGCAACGCCGGCTCGGACAGTTCACGCAAATTCGTCTCGGGCAAGGCCGCAAGCCCCAGTTCGTACAATAAAGGCCCCAGGCGGTAGCCGCGCTGCCAGGGGTCGCGCACCAGCATGCGTTCTCGTTCCAGGCGCTGCAATAAACGATGGGTCGTGGATTTATCAAGCGCCGTCATTTCCGCAATATCTATAAGCCGGAGATTGCGGGCTTTGCTGGATGCCACAAACCGAAGAAGTTCGATGGCCTTGGCCACCGTCTTAGCTGAGCTTGCCAATTCCCCACCTCCTGAGATCCATAAGGCTTACCCTAGTTTTTCTCATTTATTGGGAAAAAACAATGCTCTTTTTTCCGGACGTTCGACGCGGTGCTAGGATGAACGAGGATGGCAAGGGCCATGGTTCCGTACGATTAATCGCGGAAGCAATGGCGGTTCTGAATGGTTTCGTTCGGAGGCATCATCATGAGCAATGTTGTGAAAGGCTTGGTCGCGACCGTGGCGCTTGCCACGATGGCCTGGGGGCCAGCGGCGCTGGCGCAAAACTATCCCAACAAGGCGATACAAGTCATTGTCCCCTATCCGGCGGGCGACCTCGCCGACGTCATTGCCCGCTCGCTGGGGCAGAAAATGTCGGAAGAGCTTGGCCAACCCATAGTTGTAGAGAACAAGCCCGGCGCTTCGGGCCTGGTGGGCTTGCAGGCTACGGCACAGGCCGCGCCGGATGGCTACACGCTGGTCATGGGCCAAATGGGCAGCATGGCAGTGGCGCCGAACGTGAATAAGTGGCCCATCGACGTCAGGAAAGAATTCGTCCCGGTGGCCATGGCTTACACCAACTACATGATGTTCGTCACCAACAAGGACTTTGCGCCGAAGACCCTGGCCGAACTGATCGATTACTCTAAGAAGAATCCGGGCAAGGTGCGGGCGGCGGCCAACGGCACCGGCGGGTTTCCACATCTGGCCCTGGAGCTGCTGAGGCAGAAGGCGGGGTTTGACTACACCCTTGTGCCCTACAAGGGAAGCAGCCAGATCATTCCGGACGTTATCTCAGGCAGGGTGGAAATGACCATTTTCGGTTTCTCCGGCCTCTATCCTCTGGTAAAGGACGGCCGCGTGCACGCCATCGCAGTCACCGGGCGGGAACGCGCTCCGACCGCGCCAGACATTCCCACAGTGGGCGAAACCATACCGGGATACGACGCGCTGGGATGGTTCGGGCTCTTCGCTCCCAAAGGCACGCCGGCCGCAGCCATCGACAAAGTAAATCAGGCGGTCAACAAGGCGATGAAGGATCCGGACATCATCAAGCAGGCCAAGACCCTGGGGCTGGATAGCTCGCCGGGTACGCCTGATCACTTCGGCAAGGCATGGGAAACCGACTACAAGAAGTGGGGCGACATCATCCGCAGCCTGGGCCTGGAAGGCAGCAAATAGCAAGGAAAGAGGACACAGCCATGAACGATACTCGTTCCACCACGCCGCGCTACGAGCCGTTTGGCTGGCATCACTGGCCGGACGACTTCTGGATGTCTTACCAGTTCCGGCGCGGGCTGGGCGAAACCCAGGAAGGCGGCGGAGCGGTCAGTGAAGTGTTCCAGGCCGCCAGCCGCATGGTCGCGGGCGACCTGGAAAGCTGGTACAAGGAATGGATGCATATCGCGGATCGTAACGCCGCAAGGGCTGCCGATGCCATCCAGCAGAAACACGTCCGCACCGCCATGAACTGCTGGCTTCGGGCGGCCAATTACTATCGCGAGGCCGAGTTCTGGTTGGCGGCCGATGACCCGCGTCGCCTCGATGCCTACACGCGGGCGGAAGAAGCATCGCGCAATTGCTTTACGCGCATGACACCGGCCGCCGAAGTCGTCGACATCCCCTACGAACCAGGCAAGCCGATGCCGGCCTACTTCATCCGCTCCGCCAATGGCGGGCCGCGCCAGCCCGTACTGATTTCCGTGGGCGGGCTGGATTCCTACAAAGACGAACTATGGTTCATGACCGGCCGCGGCGCCGTGCAGCGCGGCATGTCGGTGCTGCTGGTGGATGGGCCCGGCCAGGGCGGGACTTTGCGCCGGCATAAACTGCCCACCCGCTACGATTATGAAGTGCCTATCGGCAAATGCATAGACTGGCTGGAAAAGCGTTCCGACGTCGACCCGACTCGCATCGCCATCAGCGGCTCCAGCCTGGGAGGCTATTACGCTGCCAGGGCCGGCGCCATGGAGCCTCGCCTTGCCGCTTGCATTTCGCACGGCGCCATGTGGGATGTGCATGAACGCTGGAAGGCGCGCGACGACAACCACGGGCTCGCCGGCCATATCAAGTGGGTGTTTGGGGCGCAGACCATGGCCGAGGCCACAGAGATCGCCAAACCTTTCAAGCTGGAAGGCGTGCTGGAAAACATGAAGTGTCCCTATCTGATACTGCACGGAGGGCATGACGTGCTGGGTGTGGAAACCGTCACCAAGCTCTATGACTACGCCAACAAGCATGGCATAGACGCCACCTTGCGCCTGACCAGCGAAGAAGAAACCGGCGCCGAACACTGCCAGCACGACAACCCCACGCTGGGGCAGGAGCTGATGCTGGATTGGCTGGCGGACGTCTTCCACATCGATCAGACTGCTCTGGACTTTTATCCGGGCTGATGCCAGCCTTTCGGCCCGCAACAAGCCGGTCAGGACAAAAAGGGCAGGCTTTCAGGCCTGGCGCTCTGGTCGGCAAGGTAAAACCGCGGCGGTCGGTCGCGCTGGCTAAACACAGAAGGGACAAAAAATGAATCATTGGTTTGCGTATTTCCCCGACAACCATATGTGGTCGCAAGGCATGATGTTCGGCATCGAGATGGCGGCGTGGGGGGCGGCTTCCATCAGCGAGATTGACCAGATCGGCCAAAAGTTGCGCGGCCACGAGGGCGATAACGAGCGTTGGTGGTCCGAATGGACGGCCATGGCGCAGCGCATCGAGCAATTCGGCGACCAGGAAGAAGCGCTCGGCCACCAACTGACGGCAGGTGCGTACTACCTGCGGGCGGCTATCTATTATTTTTGCGGCGAACGCTTCATCGCGCCGTCGGAACGAAAATGGCAAACCTACCGGGACTGCCTGCGCTGCTTCCAGAAAGGTATCGCTCGCCGTTACCCCGAAATTGAACGCGTCGAGGTGCCTTATGAAGACACCACCTTGCCCGCCTGGTTCCTCAAAGCCGATGTGTCGGGCCCGGCGCCCACCGTGGTCATGTTCGACGGGCTGGATAACGCAAAAGAGATGAGTGTGTTGTTTGGCGGGGTGGAAATCGCCAAGCGCGGCATCCACGTCCTGGCCATCGACGGCCCGGGCCAGGGCGAGGCCCTTAGACTGCAAGGCATCCCCAGCCGGTATGACTACGAGGTACCCGCCGGCGCGGCCTACGATTATCTTGCCGTCCGCGACGAGGTCGACCCGCAGCGCATGGCGGTCATGGGATTTTCCATGGGCGGATACTACGCACCTCGTGCCGCCGCCATGGACGGCCGCTTTGCCGCATGCCTTGCCTGGGGCGGGCATTTCGACTATCACGAATCCTGGGTGCGGCGCCGCAAGATCATGGAATCCGGCGGCACCAAGCTTTCCGCACCGGGCTTCCAGTTGCCTTGGGTATTAGGCATGCCCGACATGGACGCCAGCATGAAAAAGCTGGAGCAATACAACCTGCGCGGCGTCGCCGAAAAGATTCAGTGTCCCTTCTTCTGCCTTCATGGCGAAAACGACAGCATCGTGCCGCTGGAGTTCGCAGAACGCTTGTACGATGCCGTGGGCTCGCATAACAAGCAGCTCAGGGTGTTGACCACCTTTGAAGGCGGCAGCGAGCATTGTCAGGAAGACAACCGCCAGGTGGGGGCGAACATCGTTGCGGACTGGCTGGCGGATAATTTATAGGCTTGCAACAGATGGCTTTTGAATAGCGGCCCGACTGATATCCCCTGCAAGCGGCAACCCGTTCTCTGGAGTCCACCCCGGCGGGTCGCAGCCGAACACTGCCCGATGCCAGACTTGAGTCAGTGCTTCGGCCACCTGTTCGGGGCTGTGTGCGAGCTTGACCAGGCTGGGGCTTTTATAGACATAGATCTCCCTGAGGAACTCATCCGCCATGGATATGACCGCCCGGATGGCAAGCCTTGCCTGCGGGTTGGAGAGCAATTCCGGAGGCGCCCCGCTGCGGTTGCACAGGTCGCGCAGCACTGTCTGGGTCCAGCGTATATTCACCGCATCCCTTCTGCGTATGAGCTGGGGACAGTCCCGCATCAAGGATTCTCTTCCCGCCAGAAGCCTGCTATTGACCGAGAAGCTAAGGATGTAGAAAAGATTGGTCCGGTAGATGGATTCGGCTGCGGGAAGCCTGCTGCCTCCGCGTGGCCGCAGCTTGCGCATGACAGCGGCGAACGCCCGCGTGACGGCAATGGCTGCGATGGATCTGTCGGCAAAATAAAGATAGAACGTGCCCCGGGCCACCTTGGCTTCCTTCACTACGGAATCTATCGTCAAACCTTCGTATCCTGACCGTTCCATCACGGCGGCCGTCGCGGCAAGTAGCTTGCGCCGCGTCCGGATCCGCTTTGGTGCACCCTGGCAGTTTTCCGCACGTTGCTTAAGCAGCGTGGGCAGGTGCACACCTTCTATCTCATTGGTTTGCATGCTTGGATTATGAGCGCTCCCTGAATCGAGTTCCTTAAGGTAATCCCTTACTTGCCAAGTATATCAGCATCAACTGATAATGACGTCATTGTCATTTATGACATTAGTGTCAATTTACAAGGGCGGCAAAAAAGCGGGAGTGCTGTGTATGGCAGGCGCGGGAATCGTTTTTAAGAATCTGGCCAAAAGCTACAACGGCGTAGATGCGCTGGTCGGCTTCGACCTGGAGGTCAAGCCCGGCGAATTCATGACTCTGCTTGGTCCCAGCGGCTCAGGGAAAACCACAGCGCTGAATGCGCTCGCCGGTTTTATTTCACCCGACAGGGGGGACATTCTTATCGGAGGCCGCTCCGTCCTGTCATTGCCGCCCGAGCGGCGGGGCTTGGGAATGGTGTTCCAGGGATACACCCTGTTCCCGCATATGAACGTTTACGACAACGTGGCCTTCCCGTTGCGGCTAAGGCGCATGGGCAGGAAGGAAATACAGCACAAGGTAGGCGCTGTGCTGGAAATGGTGCAGCTTGCGGCGCTTGCCGGCCGCATGCCCAAGGAGTTGTCCGGCGGACAGCAGCAGCGTGTGGCGTTTGCACGCGCCGTGGTGTCCGAGCCGCCCGTTTTATTGATGGATGAACCGTTGGGGGCTCTGGACCTGAAGCTGAGGCAGGCCATGCAGTTGGAGATTAAGCGCTATCACGCAGCGCTGGGCTGCACGATTATTTTCGTCACGCACGACCAGGAGGAAGCTTTGGTGCTTTCCGACCGGGTCGCCGTCATGGGTGACGGGAAAATCAGGCAGGTGGATACGCCCAGCGGGATATACGACCGTCCGAACTCGCGGTATGTGGCCGAGTTCATTGGAAAGACCAATATTCTCAGACTGGATGTACACGGTGACGGCAGTTCCAGGATCGTGGAGACCGGCACGCAGATAGAGCATGGGGCGACGCGGGGATGGGAAAGTAGATTCTTGAGCGTGCGACCGGAAAAAATCGTGAGGGCGCGCGCGGGAAGGGCGGGCTGCGTCACCTTTTCCGGCACCGTCGACGAGGTCCTGTTCCTTGGAAACGCGGTCCAGTATGGGGTACGGGTAAGCGACGGCTCTTTGCTGCTTGTGCAGGAGCATCGGAGCGCGCAGCTCGGGGAGCTCAAAGTCCGGGAGGACGTCGAGCTGCAGTTTCTTTTGGAAGATGCCTTGCGGGTGGCGCCGTAACGCCTCTGTGTCTAGGGCCTGTTAACGCTAAAAGGACATACACATGAGCACGCAAATAGTTGTCCATCAAGGCGCGAAGCGCAGTCGTGGCGGGCCCCCGGCGAGCATTCGCAACGCAGAGGGGCGACTATTTGCGCGCTCACCCTTCGGGCTGGCCGGCTATGGGCGGGCATGCGTTGTTGCAAGCTCCTTGCGTGGAGCAACCACGCCGCCTCGCTTGCGCCTAGCCTGCCCGCCCATAGTCGGCCAGTGTGCATGTCCTTTTAGCGTTAACAGGCCCTAGTGAGCCAACGGCCATGTTCGATGCATGGCATAACCGTAGTCCGACAACTCGAGAAAGGGGAAATCGATGAAGACGAAACGAGCCGCGAAATCCGTGGCGGGTGTGCTGGCAGTATTCGCTGTGGCGGCAAGCATGCAAGTCCTGGCAAGCGATAAAGTCCTGAATGTCGTGTGGTCGGGCGGAACGGCAGGAGAGGCCGAGCGCAAGGTCTTCGTGCCTGAGTTCGAAAAGAAGACCGGGGCGAAAGTAGAGATGAAGGCAAGCGAGCTTGCCTTGCTTGCCCAGCTGGAATCCATGGTGAAGGTGGGCGATACCCATTGGGATGTTGCCGAGCTGGCGGGCGGAAAGCTGGAGATCGCCGCTGAAAAGGGATTGCTGGAGCCTTTGGACTATTCGTTGATCGACCCTGAAAACAAGCTGCCTGATATGGCGCGGTCCAAGTATGGCGTGGTTTGGGGAACCTATTCGACGGTGCTTGTGCAGAATACAAGCAAGAATCCGAAAGGCGCCGTAATGAAGTCCTGGAAGGATTTCTGGGATGTGAAAGCCTTTCCGGGGCCCAGGTCGCTACGTGCGTGGCCGCAAGAGAATCTGGAATATGCCTTGCTGGCCGATGGCGTGCCGAAGGCGGATATCTACAAGGTACTGGCTACCAAAGAAGGGGTAGAGCGCGGACTGAAAAAGCTCGGAGAACTGAAGCCTTACATACCCGTCTGGTGGGAGAACGGCGCCCAATCGGTTCAGTTGCTGGCGGACGGGGAAGTCTTCTATTCAACGACCTTCAATGGCCGCGTAAGCAAGCTGGTCAGCGACGGGATACCTGCGCAGATTGTATGGAATGGCGGGGCCTTGCATCTTGCCTACATGGGTATTCCCAAAGGGTCAAAAAACCTTGCCCTGGCACACGAATACATCAAGCTTCGCGTCATGCGACCCGACTTGGGACGGGACTATCTGAAGTACATGCCTTATCCCAGTTTCGCTCCCGGCTTGCTGGATGGGCTGCCCAAGGAAACCATAGATTCCTTGCCGGCGTCCCCTGAAAACTCCGAGCTCCAATTCGTTTCGAACACGCAATTCTGGAAAGACAATATCGATCGTATTCAGGAGCGCTGGAATGAGTGGATGCTCGAGTAGAGGCATTCCACCGATAGGAAGGCGCAGCCCGCCGCAACGCCATCGACCAAAAGACCGAGAGACTGATCAGCGATGAATCCGTGGAAGGTGAAAGAGAGCCTGCTGCTATTGCCCGCGCTGTTGCTGCTGTGCGCCTTTTTTCTGGTGCCCAATCTGGATGTAGTGCGCAGCAGCGTCTTCGACCCTGATTTTACGACGCGCAATGTAGAAAGGGTCCTGACGGCTCCCGTCTACTTCCGGGTGTTTCTCAACACCATCCAGATATCCCTGGTCGTTGCGCTGTTGGGCGCAATCATCGGCTACCCCGTGGCGTATTTCATCAATGCCCAGCCCAGGCATATCCAGTTCAGGCTGCTGTTGCTCGTGCTCATTCCTTTATGGATGAGCATCCTGATCCGATCGTATTCATGGATGATGCTGCTGGGCAGAGACGGCGTGGTGAACGCGCTGCTGATACAGCTATCAGTCATCGAATCGCCCCTGCGGCTGCTGTATACCTCGGGCGCGGTCTACGTCGCCATGCTGCAGATCCTGCTTCCCGTCCAGATCATTGCTAGCTATTCGGCCATGACGGAGATCGATATGGATCTGATTCGCGCCGCGCGGATAGCCGGCGCGCGCCCATCGGAGGCTCTGCGCCGCGTCTTCCTGCCCTTGAGCATGGATGGGACCATTACCGGCGTGGTGATTGTTTTCATGCTCTCCATGGGGTTTTTCATTACGCCGGCGCTGATCGGCGGGCGGCGTAATCTGATGCTGGGCAACCTGGTCATGCAGCATGTGCAGCAATTGAATTGGGGGCTGGCCGCGGCGATCGCGGTTTTCATGCTGGCGGCTACGCTTGCGGTGGTCATCCTGATCAAATGGCTGGGTCGCGGATTGACCCGGCTGATGGTTTGAAGGTCTATGCTCAATATATCCCCGACTTTCACAAAGCGCATTCTGGCGGCCTACTTCTGGCTGATCGCCGCCTACTTGCTTTTGCCCATATTCATCGTCGTACCGATGTCCCTCACGGCAAGCGATCTCTTGCAGTTCCCGCCATCGGACTGGGGACTGCGTTGGTATAGGGAGTACATGCACGACGCAGCCTGGCTGCAGGCGACATGGCTGTCCATGAAAATAGCCTTGATAGCAAGCTGCGTGGCCACCTTTACCGGGACGCTGGCAGTGATCGCCCTGGATCGCAACCCCATTCCTTTAAAAGCCGCCCTGCTACATTTCATCAGCGCGCCGCTGATCATTCCGCATATCTTCCTGGCCGTAGGGGTCTTTGTCCTGGCCGTCCGAACCGGCTTGACCAACAACGAGTATGTCGTGGCGGGCGCGCATGCAGCGGTCACTATCCCCTTTGTCGTGTTGATCGTCGGGGCTGCCCTGAGGAAAGTAGACCGGGATGTCGAAAGGGCGGCGCGCATACTCGGCGCCGGCCCTATCCGCGGCTTCGTTTCCGCAACACTGCCAAGCATACTGCCCGCCATCGTCGCAGGTGCGACATTGAGCTTCTTCATCTCCTTCGACGAACTGATCATTGCCGAGTTTCTGCTCTCGGGCAAGGAAACATTGCCGATGCGGATCTGGGCCGATGTGAAGCTGGAACTTCGGCCTACCGTCGCAGCGGTGTCGAGCATCCTCATTATTGCAACCGCCGTGGCGATCGTGGCGGTCGAGGTCTTGCGGCAAAGGGCGGGTACGCCCTCCGCTGAATGATTGAACCGATATCTTTTACCGACTAGGAGTCAATGGATGCCTGTGACATATGAGCGGCGCGGCAGTATAGGAATTTTTACGATAGACAATCCCAAAGCCAATGCCTTTACTCCTCTCATGCATAAGGAGTTCTACGATCATTTGCAATCCTTTCTTGCGGACCCGGGAGTGCATGTCGGCATACTGACGGGAGCGGGCAACCGTGTTTTCTGCGGAGGAGACGACATCAAGCATCCTTGGGGGCACGGTTCGCTGAAGGCTGATCTGGATGCACATTTCTTGCCTTCCGCGTCGGGCGTACCCGATCGCCGTCCCGGCTGGGAAAGAGAGAATGCGCTGGCGGAGCGCTACAAGCCGATCATCGCGGCCGTCAATGGTCCTACGATGGGTATGGGTTTATTCTATCTGCTGACCCATACGGACATACGCATCGCGGTGCCCGGCGCGAGGTTCGGCTTTCCCGAAATCGCCTATGGCATGGGCGGCGCCGGCGGTATGGCCCAGGTCGGGCGCCACCTTCCAAGGACAGTGGCCATGTGGATGCTGTTGACGGGCGAGCCTTTGAGTGCCCAGGAAGCGCTGAAGCACGATCTGATCAACGAAATCGTCGAGCCGGACCAATTGATGGATCGCGCGATGGAGATCGCCGAAAAGATCGCGGCGCATCCACCCCTTGCGGTCCGCGTCGAAATGGAGGCGTTCGACCGCGGAGTGGAACTGTCGAAGCGCGACGCCATCGCACATACGACGCACCTATACCGGCTTCAGCGCGCGACCTACCTTATGGATCCGGACAATAAAGCCCTTCCCTTGAGCCCTTAAGGGGCTCTGAGTTTCCTGCGCGGCCTTGGAAACATGGACACTGAATCTTGGTGAGATCGATGAAATCTTTCACGTCTGAAGATGAGATGGAGCATACAGAAATGCAGCAGTTGTGCATGGCTGTGGAAAATGCGGACTTACCCGAAACCCTTGGCGAGTTCGTCCGTTTGGCGGCGGAGCAGTACGGGTCGCAGTGGGCGGCGAACTGGTTCGATGATGGGGACCGCATCAGCTATGCGGATCTGGACGATAAAGCCAACCGCCTGGCGTCCGCGCTTTTGGGGATGGGCGTGCGAAAAGGGTCGCATGTAGCGGTCATGCTGGGCAATGTGGCGGCATTTCCCATTACATGGGTCGCGCTTGGGCGCATTGGTGCGGTCATGGTGCCGGTGAACACCGCGTACAAGATCAATGATCTAGGTTTTATTCTTGCCGATTCGGACACGCAATTTTTCATCGTCGCCGATGAGTTCTTGCCCTTGTTTGACGAGATTCAAGGCGCATTGCCCTTGCTTGCTCCAGAGCGCATCATCGTTTATGGGCAGCCGGGCCCCGGCCCTCAGGACTGGACGCAACTGGTGGCCGCGGGTGATCCGAGCTTTGAGTCTCCATTCCTGGTAAGCCGGACCGATCTGCTGAATATCCAGTACACATCAGGCACGACGGGCTTTCCCAAGGGCTGCATGCTGAGCCACGATTACTGGATGCTGATCACCCATTTCGCAGCGGCACCGCATCGCCAAGGCAAAGACATAGAAAATTTGCTGATCTGGCAGCCCTTTTTCTATATGGACGGCATGTGGCTGCTGCTCCTGTCCATGAAGCTTGGGGCAGCCGCCTACATTGCGCGCAGCATGCGGATGCGGTCATTCTATGATTGGCTGGAGCGTTACAAGATCAATTACTGCATTTTCCCCGAGGCTGCACTGAAGGCCCGCGCTCCTTGCGAGCAGGATCGTAAGCTCGCGCTACGCTATATCAGCATATATGGGTGGAGCCATGCTTCACGCCTGGAAGCCAAAGAGCGTTTCGGCGTTTGCGCCCGCGAAGGGTATGGCATGACTGAAATAGGCCTGGCGCTGGTGGTGCCCAATAGCGCGGAGAAAAGGGCGCTGGACAAGACCTGCGGCTTGCCGGGCCCCTTTCGCAAAATGCGGATCATGGATGAAAATGGCGCGGAAGTTCCGGACGGACAGGCGGGGGAGTTATGGGTCTCGGGCCGCTCGATACTCTGGGGCTATTACAAGCGACCGAAGGAAAATGCAGCGTCTTTTGACAATGGGTGGTTCAAGACAGGCGACATCTTTTATCGCGACCCAGCGGGTTATCACTATTTGGTCGGCCGATCAAAGGACATGATAAAGCGTGCGGGCGAGAACATTGCGGCGCGCGAAGTGGAGGCTACGCTATGCGGGTTGGAGCAAGTGGCCGAAGCCGCTGTGGTGGGTGTGCCGGATCTCAAGAGGCGTGAAGAAGTGAAAGCCTATATCTTGCTGCGCGACGGGTACACGCCCGATGATTGCCCGCCCGATGTGATCATCGCGCATTGCAAGCGTCTTCTTGCAGCTTTCAAAGTGCCGCGGTACATCACCTATGTGAATGAGTTTCCGCGTACCCCAAGCCGCAAGATACGTAAACAGGAAATGATTGCACTGGACGACAAGCTGCAGTTGCGGACCTACGATAAGGAGGCGGCGCGTGTCCAAGCATCGTAGGAGACGGTGCGATGAGTGACTGCCTACATGCGGCGATCCAGCGAACTACTCCAGATCGCCTCTGCCGCGCAGGGATTCCAGATTGTGGGTATGCACATGTTCCCCTTGTTTGACATCGCATAGGAGCCTACCGATCGCAACCCCATACTTATACACATCGCTGCTACCAGGGATGTCCATGAGCGCGACTTTGTGGCCGTAGGGGGCGGAACTGACCAGGGTAAGGCGGCCTTCAGCGCCGCCGACAATCGGCGCCTCCGTACCTTCCGCCGCGTCGTCCCCGATGATCGTGCCAACGTTATCCTTGCCATTGATCACCCAGATCTTTGTCTTCGGATCGTTCATACTGATTCCCCTATCCGGCTGATGGCGACTTCGGTTTCTCCCAGGGCCTCGCAGCGGGTCATTTCGCCATTCAGCACATCGATCGCGTGATCACGGACCAGCGCTGCGGCGTCTGATAGCGCTTGACCTCGATCCAGCACGTCGCTCAGGTTCAAGTCGATATGCGCGGCGAAGGTTTCGCATGTGCGATGATTACCGCAAATCTTCACGGTCGGGCTCACCGGATTGCCGATTGAGTTGCCCACACCCGTCGCGAACAGGATAAGGTGGCAGCCGCCCGCTGCAAGCGCCGTGAGGTTCTCTGTTGCGGCAGCCGGGGCGTCCATCAAATAAAGGCCGGGCGCTGAAGGCGGGGTACCATAGGGCAGTACACCGACTATTTCCCGTGTGCCGGACTTGCTGATGGCGCCGAGTGACTTTTCTTCAATGGTGGTCAGCCCTCCGCGGATATTGTCCGGCGCGGGGTTAGTCTTGTTCAGATCCACCCCGGCCCGCTTCGCGATATCTTCATACTTGCGTATGGCACGGTCTATATCTTCCGCGACTTGAGGGTTTCGCGCGCGTTCAGCCAGTGAGGACTCACCACCCAAGCATTCTACGGGCTCGGAGAATATGGCAGTGCCGCCCTGGTCGATTAGTAGATCGGTGACGAGTCCTATGGCCGGGTTGGCCACCAAACCCGATGTGGTGTCTGAGCCGCCGCATTCTAGCCCGAATATGAACTCCTTCAGTTCAGCGGGTTCGCGTACCAGCTGCATGGCATCCTGACGCCACTGTGTCAACAACTCGACTCCCTTCGTGAAGACGGCGGGCGTACCGCCTTCCTCTTGTATGCCGATCTGCGCACAGCGTGTGCCGTTGGCGGCGATGCCTTCCAGCACACGCTTGCCGGCCACTTTCTCCAGGCTGACCACCAGCGCGGCATAGACGTTGGGATGGCTCCCGAGTCCCACCATTGTGCGCACCGACTGTTCCAGATCAGCGCCTAGCTGACCGCGGCCATATAACGGAGTAATCGGCACACAGTCCGGGACGGTAGCCGCCAAGCGGCGCACCACTGGATTAGCGGCATCGGTCGCGCCTATGACGGCGATAAAATTCCGTATGCCGCGTCGGCCATCTGGGCGCGTGTACGCCATGATCGGCTTCATAGTGTCTCCTTGCAGGATGGGCTGTACTTTTCGACGGCGGCTTTCAGCTCGTTCAATACACCCGTTGGAATGGGGATGCCGTTTTGCTTGCGGTCCGCGGCGGTCAGCCGGCGCCGTTCGCCCGGCAGCCGGATGGGTGCGTCGAGATCAGCCTGGGGCGCGTCCTTTAACGCGGCAGCCAGCGAATCGATGCGCTCAAGGTATTGGTCGTAAGGCATCAGCGCCGCCGGATCTATCGCGATGAAAAAATGGGATACGCCGGCGGCCGCCCCATCTTGATCAGCCTGCGAACCGATATGGGGCGCCATCCTTCCGCCTGAAAGGACGCTGTTCAGAACTTCCAGCGCAACGATAAGGGCATAGCCTTTAGCACCGCCCAGAGGCAGAACCGACCCTTCCAGAGCGGCTGCCGGATCGGTGGTTGGACGTCCGGTTTTGTCCTGGGCCCAACCCATGGGGATCTGTTGATCAATTAGCTTGGCAAGCATGATGCTGCCGCGTGAACTGACGCTGGTAGCCAGATCCACCACAATGGGATCCGTGCCGGTGGGCGCAGCGACGGCAAGCGGGCTATTGGTGAAAAAGGCCTGAGTGCCGCCCCACGGTGCGACCGTAGGCTCACCGCTTGAAGAGCAAATGCCGATCAGCCCATGTGCGGCTGCCTGTTCACAGTAGTGTGCGGCGTAAGAGAAGTGATTGCTGTTGCGCACGGCGACATAGCCTATCCCGTGCTGGCCCGCCAGCCTGATGGCTTCATCCATCCCGGCCAGGGCAGCGACTGGTCCCAATGCGTTCCCGCCGTCAATGATCGCGACAGCGCCCGTTCCGCCCAGTTTCGCCGGCCTGGCGCGCGGATCAATGGCACCCTGGGCCAAGCGGCGCATATAGGTCGGAAGCCGAGCCACGCCGTGAGTGTCCACGCCTTGGTAATTGGCGCTGACCAAGCAACCGGCAACAATATCGGCATGCTGGGGGCTGACCGACAATGCCTCCAGCGCAGCTTTGCAAAAAGCTTCCAGCCGGGCGCCGCCGTATCGGAGCACCTCGTCCATTAAATTTCCTTCAGGCCGGCCGCGTCGGCAATAGCGTAGCCTTTTGCACCGGCTTCGGCCGGGCCGGACATCCGGCTGAAAAACAGTACGCCATCGCAGGGGGCGGTCAGGGCTTCCGATTCTTCAAGCGTATAAGGGTCAATGACTGAGCCCAGCTTGTCGCCGGATTTAACCCAGCGCCCCAAGTCCTGAATGTCATTGGCATGACTGACCACATACCCGCCTCGGGTGGGATTCGCTTCTTTACGCTCCTTGCGCGTGAAGAGATATTGTTTCGCCGGCAATTCGGGCTGACCTTCCAGCATGCCCAGTGATATCATCTGGTTCTTCAGGCCGCGCACTATCCGGGATACGAATTCTTCGGTCATGGGGCCGGCCATGTAGGTGCCGCCTATTTCAATCCCGGCCGCGGGTTTGCCGCGAGAATTCAGATAGCCAACCGCTGTGCTGGGCGGCAAGTTGTTGACGTGCACGACACCGGCGCCGAAAACCCGGCATAGCTCGAGGCTTTTATCGCGCACTTCGCCTGTGGCGGTTTCGTTAAGATCCGCCC
>JAEWEH010000021.1 GCA_023389535.1 Pseudomonadota bacterium | reverse complement strand
CGTGGCAAGGCGGCGCCGGGCACATGGAACAGGGACGCATTGGCGAATATGCCGTCGAAATGCTGGGGCGGAAGGTCCAGGGCCAGAAAATCCTGCAGCCAGACTTCACAGCCGGAATCCGCGCGCGCCATGTCGACAAAGGGTTCGGCGCCGTCCAGCCCTATGGCGGTATGGCCCAGGGCGGTGAACGCTTTGAGATCGCGGCCTGGGCCGCAGCCAAAATCGAGGATACGGTAGGGGGCTTCGGCCGTGATGTGGCGCAGCAAAGCCTGGATATTCTGGCTGACATCGTGATCCTGGGTGCCGGCCCGAAAGCCTTCCGCGCTTTTTCGATAATGGTCAAGCGTAGTTGCCGTGATGTCACGCCAATCGGTAGTCATGCGCGCTCTCCTTTACTGATCAGCCGCAGGCCCGATCACGCGTCCCCTGCATGCGCTGATCCGGCTTGCAACGATGCATGCGTGCCCGTGCGTATGCGCTTTTAGCGTTAACCGCCCCTGGACCATCCTTGCACAAATGCAGCGACCGGCTGGCGCTTGCCGCCCGCCTTTTGCAATTCGAGCAAGCGCAGGACGCCGGCGGCCGTTTGTACATCAATGCCTTCAGGCCCCGATGCGATGACGTCGCCGGCTTGCCCAGTCGACGGCCCCGCATCCGGCAAGGCGGCGGCCGCCCAGACCTTGATGGGGTCGGCAAGGCCCGGAAGGCGCAAGGTGGATCCCGGAACGGGATTAAAAGCGCGTATGCGGCGCGCGAGCGTTTCCGCGGGCAAGGTGAAATCCAGGGGCGCCTCGGATTTGTCCAGTTTAGCGGCGTAGGTGATGCCTTCCGCAGGTTGTGGCCGGGCGAACAGTTCGCCCTGCTGCAGCCGGTCAACGGCGTCGACTATCGCCTGCGCACCCAGTACGGCGAGTTCATCGTGCAGGCTTGCCGCAGTGTGCGACGGGGTAATGGCGATGGCCCGTTCGAGCAGCATGTCCCCCGTGTCCAGGCCTTCGTCCATTTGCATGATCGTCACGCCAGTCTGCGCGTCGCCCGCTTCGATGGCGCGCTGTATGGGCGCGGCCCCGCGCCAGCGCGGCAGCAGGCTGGCATGTATGTTCAGGCAGCCGTGCGTGGGCAATTGCAAGACCCAGGACGGCAGCAGCAAGCCGTAGGCGGCCACGACCATCAAGTCAGGTGCCGCGTCCAGCAGTGCCTTGCGGGCGGACTGCGCCTCGTCGGGGAATTTACCGTCCAGGCGCAGGCTGCGCGGCTGAGAAACCGGAATGCCGGCCGCCAAGGCAGTCTGTTTGACGGGGCTGGGGGTCAGCTTCAGGCCACGGCCTGCCGGGCGGTCTGGCTGGGTAAGTACCAAGGGGACTTCGTGGCCAGCCGCGAGAATGGCGTCCAGAGCCAGGCGTGCGAATTCGGGGGTACCGGCGAAGACGATGCGCATCTAGGCCTTCAGTGCTTCGCGTTCTTGTTTGCGCAAGCGGGTCTTGATGCGGTTTTGCTTGAGTACGGACAGGTATTCGACAAAAACCTTGCCCAGCAAATGATCGAGTTCGTGCTGGACACAAACGGCCAGCAAGCCGTCCGCGTCGAATTCGTAAGTTTCGCCTTTTGCGTTCAGGGCGCGCACACGTATGCGAGCCGAGCGCTGTACCTCGTCGTAAATGCCTGGTACGGACAGGCAACCCTCTTCATACACCTGGGTTTCTTCGCTTTTCCAGATGATTTCAGGATTGATGAGTACACGCAAGTCGTTGCCGTCTTCAGAGACGTCTATGACGACCACACGTTCGTGCACATCTACCTGGGTGGCGGCCAGCCCGACGCCGGGCGCCGCATACATGGTTTCCGCCATGTCGCGCACCAGCTGGCGAATGCGGTCGTCGACTTCCTGGACCGGCTTGGCAACCTTGTGCAAGCGTGGGTCGGGATATCGAAGAATGGGAAGTAAAGCCATAAAGCGTCCGGTAATTCCTGTAATGTCCTTTATGATAAATCAAACCGCCTAATTTGACCGTTCCGGGCCGGTTAAGTTCATCCCGTCGCCTGACCTGCAGCACCCGCGTTGTGGCAAACTAAGGAAGGAACCGACTTCCGGTGTCCGGCGGCCGCCGAAGTGCGCTGCCAGCCCTCCCACTGCACTGCCATATGCCCATTGCCCTGCCGCTCGAAGAACTTCGTTCGTGGATACGCCTGTCGCTGGAACCCGACCTGGGGCCGGCGCAGGCGCGGCACCTGCTTGCCGCCGCCGGGCTGCCGCATGCCATTTACGCTCTGTCCCCGGGTGCGCTGGGCAAGCTGGTCCCGGCGGAACTGGCGGGCCAACTGAAGCGCGAGCCCGAAGAGGTCATGCAGCGCGCCATCGACGATACCGTACGTTGGCTCGAACACCCCGCCCATCACTTGCTGACGCTGGCAGATCCGACCTACCCACAGTCGCTGTTCGATACCCATGATCCGCCCATTGTCCTGTATGTGAATGGCGACCCGTTCTGTTTGTCCCGGCCGACGATCGCCATGGTCGGCGCAAGAAGCGCCACCGCTGGCGGCATGGACAATGCCCGGTCCTTCGCCCGCCATCTGGCCGGACAAGGCTGGTGCATAGTCAGCGGGCTGGCCCAGGGCATCGACACCGCGGCGCACGAAGGGGCGCTCCACGCGGGACCACAGGGCGGTGGCACGGTGGCGGTACTGGGCACCGGCATCGATATCGTCTATCCGGCCAAAAACCGGGAATTGGCCCATCAGGTCGCCGCGCAAGGCGCGCTGGTGTCCGAATTTCCGCTGGGCACCCGCGCCCTGCCGTACCACTTCCCCCGCCGGAATCGCGTGGTGGCGGGCTTGGCGCGCGGGGTGCTGGTCGTCGAAGCCGCCAAGCAAAGCGGGTCATTAATCACGGCCCGGCTGGCGTCCGAGATGGGGCGTGAAGTGTTCGCCATACCGGGCTCCATTCATTCGCCCTTGTCGCGCGGCTGCCATGCATTGATCCGCCAGGGCGCCAAGCTGGTGGAGTCGGCCGAAGACATCCTCGAGGAACTGCGCCGGCCCGGGCTGCGGGTAGTCTCCAGGGCGGATCAGGCCAGCCTGCTGGATCAGGCTCAATCAAGCTGCGGCGGCTCCGGCAGCGCCCCCGGGGCGTCACCGATTGCCGTGCCACCGGCCACGCCCACCGCCGCCGCGGCCTGCCAGCCGCGCACCGCCGTATCGCCGACGCAAGAACTCATCCTGAATGCCCTGGGT
>JAEWEH010000477.1 GCA_023389535.1 Pseudomonadota bacterium | reverse complement strand
CTGTACGAGTTCGAGTCTCGTCGTCGGCACCAAGGTTTGAAATCAGGGCGTTGCATAACGACTGATGCAGTTACGGAGACCCGCATGAACGTAGAGTTCGGCGGGCTTTTTACATTCAAGTGCGCCTCCGTCAGCCACGGCAGCTTCCATTTTCCAGACCCAACCCCGTCATGCTGCTATGTCGACGCCGTTGGGCAAATCGACTTCTACAGCATACCCGGCGTCCAGCCAGACATCGATGCCCCCTGCTAGAGGCCGCACGCGGCCATAGCCGCTTTGCATCAGGCCTTTGGACACGGCAGCGGCCGACGCGTCATTGGGGCAATCGCAATATACGATCACCTCTTTGTCGGCTGCCTGGGTTGGCAGCGCGTCGCCTGCAGATAACGTAATGGCACCGGGAATGCGACCTTGCGCTTGCGCCATGGGCGATCGGACATCGACAATGATCGGATGAAGGTCCGACGACAGCATGCCGTGCAATTCTTCGACACTGACCCGCTCCATGCATAGAGACTTGATGAAGCGGTGTCGTTGAAACCATGTTCTGCAACGCCACGATCTTCGCTTCTTCGGATTTCCAACGTCGTCTTTTCTTTAGTTCAAAGCGGCAGCCTGGTCTTGTGGTGCGAAGGCGCGATCGGACGCCCGATCCAAATCCAGAACAGGACCTAGCGGCACGATGCCGTTCGGGTTGATGCTGCCGTGACTGCGGTAATAGTGTTGCTTGATATGGTCGAAATCCACGGTGTCCGCGACACCTTGCCACTGGTACAGTTCTCGCGTGTAGCTCCAGAGGTTTTTATAGTCGGCCAGGCGCCTGAGGTTACATTTGAAGTGCCCATGGTAGACGGCATCGAAACGGATCAGGGTCGTGAACAGCCGCCAGTCCGCCTCGGTAATGCGGTCGCCCAGCAAGTAGCGTTGTCGGCCCAGGCGGGCGTCAAGCGTATCCAGAAAAGCGAACAGCCGGCTTACTTCCTGCTCGTAGACTTCTTGGGAGGTCGCAAAGCCTACCTTGTAGACGCCATTGTTGACTGCGTCGTAGACCTTGTCATTGACGGCGTCGATCTGGGGCAGCAAGTGTGCCGGGGCATAATCGCCTTCCCTCGCGCAGATACCGTCAAACGCTGAATTGAGCATCCGGATGATTTCCGATGATTCATTGCTGACGATGGTGTTGCGGTGCAGGTCCCATAGCACCGGTACAGTCACCCGGCCACTGTAATCGCGCTGCGCGCGCAAGTAGACTTGGTATAGATATTGCGATTGGCCCACGGGGTCGCCGATTACGCCCGGGCCTGGATCGAAGGTCCAGCCGTGCTCGCCCATATAGGGATTGACGACCGATACGCTGATCATTTTTTCCAGGCCCTTGAGCACCCGCATAATCAATACACGGTGCGCCCAGGGACAAGCCAGGGATACATAAAGATGGTAGCGGCCGGCTTCGGCTCGGAAGTCGCCGGCGCCGCTGGGCCCCGGGCGACCGTCGGGAGTGATCCAATTGCGGAACTGCGCATCACTGCGTACGAACCGTCCCCCCGTGCTGTCGGTGTCATACCATCGATCGTGCCATTTTCCGTCTATCAGAAGTCCCATGTCATCTCCTTATGGGGCCAGGCGCGGACATCCTTACCTGCTCATGGCTGGCCCCTGTGAATGCGTATGTAGCTCACTCGCTCACGGCTTCGAGCGCGATATCCAGTGTGACTTCGTCACCCACGCCCGGAGCGAACTTGCCGGCGTTGAATGCAGTCCGGCTGATGACTGCGCTAGCGTTGGCGCCGATGGCGTCTTTCTTCAGCATCGGGTGCGGCCCGCTGAAGAACGAGGTCACGGCCAGTGTGACGGGCTTGGTGATGCCCTTGATTGTCAGATCGCCTTCGATGCTGACGGGCTTGTCACCCTTGAACACCACTTTCGTCGACTTGAATGTCGCCGTCGGGAATTTCGCTGTATGCAGGAAGTCCTCGCCCTGGATGTGGCCATCGAATATTTCAAAACCGGTGCTGACCGAAGTCATGTCTATGGCGACGTCCACTTTAGCTTCCTTTGCAGCCTTGTCAAGAACCACCGTACCGGTCGTTTTGTTGAAGCGCAGGATCTGTTTCGACAGACCCATGTGGTCATACGAGAAACGCGGGAAGGTATGTGTAGAATCTACCACATAGGTCTGGGAAGAGGCGAGCGCCTGGCCGGCAAAGAAAGCGGCGAAGGCTGCGGCAATCAAAGTCTTTTTCATCGTGTAGTCCTATATTCGGGGTTGAAAGAAATAAAAAAATGGTCAACGGCTTACGGCTTGGCAACGATCTGGAAGGAGACCTGGATATCGTTGGCGACGATGCTGAAATCCTTCCATTGACCCTCGCCGACGCCGAAATCTGCCCGTTGGAAGATGAAGCTGCCTTCAAAGACGCCGGTATCGCCGTCTTGCCTGAAGGTGAAAGGCGCCGTCACTTGCTTTGTGGCGCCTTTGATTGTCAGGTCACCCGTTACCCGGAAGCGGTTATCGTCCAAAGCTTCGACCTTGGTCGATGTAAAGCTGGCAAGCGGATGTGCGGCCAATGCAAGCCATTCGTCCTTCTTCAGTTCCGTATTGGCTTCGGGATAGCCGGCGTCGACACTGGCCAGTGCGACATCAATGGCCACTTGCGCCGCTTCGGGCTTGGCCGGATCGAAACTCAAGTTCCTGGCCTTCAACTCGCCGAAGCTGCCGTCCATCTTCACATTCATCTGGCTATAGCCAAAACTGATGCTGCTGGCCTTGCTATCCAGTGCGGTGTATTCCGTGGCGCCCGCAGTGCCCAGGATGCCCATGCTCAGCGCGGTGGCAAGCGCGCATCGGCGCAAGAAGGAAATATTCATTAGCGTGTCCTTTAATGTTGAAGATTTTGTCCAGGCCGGGCGTTCAATCCGGGCTTTTGGTAAGGCAACATGCGGCTCATCACCGTATCCCTCTTGATGAAATGGTGATGCAATGCCGCGCCTACGTGTCCGACGACCGCCACTAGCAAGGTGTAGTTCAATATGACGTGGACATCCTTGAGCACAGCGCCCAAGGCCGGGCTTTTGCCTACCAGGTCAGGCAGGGGCAGCACCCCAAACCACACAACGGAAAATCCTTGTGCTGAACTCATGAGCCAGCCGCTAAGCGGAATCGCAAGCATCAATCCATAGAGCAGCCAGTGCCCGGCATGCGCGGCAAGGCGCGCCTTGCGGTCCATGGTTGGCGGAAACGCGGGCGCCGGGTGGCTCATGCGCCAGGCCAGGCGCACGACTGCCAACGCCAGCAGCGATATCCCCGCCCATTTGTGCCATGAGTACAGCTTTAGCTTGTTCGGTGACAAAGGCAGACCTTCCATGTAGAAGCCCAGCGCGAATGTCCCGATCAGGCCAAGCCCGACCAGCCAATGCAGAAAGACAGCTGTGCGCGTGTAGCGTGGGCCTGCATTCATTGTGCAAGCGCTGCCAAGGCGATAGTAGGAACTCGAGTGCGCGTCATGAATGTCATCTCCTTTTGTCGTTGGGGTCGCCGGGAAGGCGGGGCATGGCGCTCTACGCGTTGCGGTGTGCCGCCGTCAATGTCCTAACTTTAAGAGTTTCAAGTAAATGAATAAACACATAAGAATGATATTAACTATTCCTAATTAAGGAATAATTGGCGGGCAGCCGTGTGCTTGCGCGATAGGTGAACGGGAAAGCTCCGACGTCAATGCCGTGAGGATTTAATCCCTTGGGAGCCGGATGCGGCCGAGGCCGCAAAAGCTTGGCGTATCAGCGCGATGTGATTTTCCTGTACGCGCGAATGCGCAGCGGGCGACCAGATGAGCTGGGTGATCGAGCGCTTCGCATGATCGAAGGGCAGCGGCTTCGGCGCGGACGGCCCGTTGGGCGGCCTGCCCGGATACGACGCCTGCGCCCAGGCCATGTGCGGCCTCATGAGCGTCAATGGCGACGCAGACGGCTCCGCCACGCGCGTAGGTTTGCCGGTGGTCGACATGGTCACGGGCTTGAACGCCGCCCTCGCCATCTTGATGGCCATGAACGAGCGCCAGCATAGCGGCAAGGGGCAGTTCCTGGACATCACTCTGTTCGATTGCGCGATTTCCTTGCTGCATCCTCATGCGGCCAATTATTTGCTTAGCGGCAAAGTGCCGCAGCGCACCGGCAATGCTCACCCGAATATCGCACCCTACGATTCGTTCCCGACGGGCGAAGGGGAAATCTTCCTGGCCATCGGCAATAATCGGCAGTTTGCTGTGCTGATGCAGGCTCTCGGCAGGTCCGACCTTTGCGACGACCCCCGCTTTCTGGATAATGCGCAGCGCTTGCAGCATCGGGCCGAGCTTCGCACACTGCTTACAAGTCTGCTGAGCCTCCATCGAGCGGAAGAACTCGCTCAGACACTGATGACGCAAGGAGCGCCCGCGGCGGCCGTCCTCAATGTAGAAGAACTGCTGGACCATCCCCACACCGCCCATCGCGGCATGGTGCTGGAGCATGAAGGCTATCGCGCTGTGGCTACTCCCATCAAGCTGTCCCGTACTCCGGCAGCCTTGCGCCGACTGCCGCCGGCCTTTGGCCAGCATAACGCCGTGATACGCAAGGGTTGGCCGTCAGAGGCAACGGAGTAGCCGGCTTTGCCGCTCTACTCATTCCGGCGCTCATTTTCCGCCGGCAAATGGTCTATGCCTGGCGTCTGCTGCGGATCCACGCCCGGCATGGGGTCCGGTATG
>JAEWEH010000476.1 GCA_023389535.1 Pseudomonadota bacterium | reverse complement strand
ATCGTGAACAGCACGACAGCCGTTTTGCCGGCATTGATTTTCTTGAGTTCGTCGACGTTCTTGTCGATTTTCGCCAGGGCCGCGTTCGCCTGGTCCTGCTTGCCGAACGCCTCGCCAAGCGCAAGACTGGACTCACGGAATGTCTTCATGAAGGCGTGGGTGTCGCTTGTAAAGCTCACCGTAGGGGCCACTTTCTCGAGTTCCGGCACAGCCTTAAGCGACCGGCCGCCTGCGAAAATCAGGTCAGGCTTCAGTTCCTTGAGCACCGCGTAATCGGGCTCAAACAATGTTCCGACGACCTTCGTATCCTGATAGCGGGCGAGAGAGCCTTCGTAAACCGATTTCGGAACACCCACAACCGGGATATCGAACGCTCCCAGCGTATCGAGGACGCCCAGATCAAAACTGACAATTCGGTCCGGCGCCTGGGCCTGTGTGAGCGTGCCCGTGCTGTGCTTGAGCTCGAAGTTGTCATTTGCAGCAATCGCTGGCGCAGTGCCAGCGAACAAAGCGGCACTCAGTACTGCGAAGTTTCGTTTGAGTTTCATTATTGTTGCGCGAGAAGATCGGAAGAATCCGAAGGGTTGAGACGTAAATAATAATGAGTCGCATTATGGCATATGTACCTATCGTCGTGCCATTACTGTGCACTCTCCGGCTTCTGCACCATATCGGTGCATGAGATAAGCGAACAACAGCCCGGCGCAGCGTTTTTAGCTACAAAAAATTGGCATGGGTCGTGCGTTAGGAACAACGTCCCTTTAAGGAGTGCAACATGCCAATGTTTTCCGATCCCTTCGATGCCGAGTCCCCCATGCGCCCCTGCGGCTGCAGTTGCGGGCAACATCAGACCCAGGCGGACCACGACTGCAGAATGGCGCTTGGGGAACGCGTGTCTACGGCAAACGGGGGCGGTCTAGACGACCATGTGGTTGAAGCCGCCGTCATGCGGGCGCTGTTTCCGCAAGATGTGCAGCGACGCAATTTCCTGCGCGCCGTTGGACGCGGAACCGCCATGGCCGCCATTGCGTCGCTTTTCCCGGTCGCAGCGGCCAAGGAAGCGTTCGCCAGTCAGACGGGTCCCCTGGAGAAGACAAAACTGAAGGTCGGCTTTATACCGATTACGTGTGCGACGCCCATCATCATGGCGCATCCGATGGGCTTTTATTCGCGCCACGGCCTGGATGTCGAGGTAGTGAAGACCGCCGGATGGGCCGTAATCCGCGACAAGTCTTTGGCAGGCGAATACGACGCCGCGCATATGCTTTCTCCAATGCCTCTTGCGCTGACCGTAGGCGCAGGCTCACAGCCCATTCCGTGGACCATGCCTGCCGTGGAAAACGTAAACGGTCAGGCCATCACGCTGGCGACAAAGCACAAGGACAAGCGTGATCCGAAGTCATGGAAAGGCTTTCGGTTTGCGGTGCCGTTCGACTACTCCATGCACAACTACCTGTTGCGCTATTACCTGGCCGAAGCGGGCCTGGATCCCGATCGTGATGTGCAGATTCGTTCGGTTCCGCCCCCCGACATGGTGGCCAATCTGCGGGCCGGCAACCTCGACGGTTTTCTCGCGCCGGATCCGGTGAACCAGCGAGCGGTGTATGACGGCGTCGGGTTCATCCATATGCTCTCCAAGGAAATTTGGGATGGCCACCCGTGCTGCGCCTTTGCCGCCAGCCGCCGGTTTGTCACAGAGAACCCGAATACGTATCGCGCCTTGCTCCGGTCCATTCTCGATGCGACCGCCTATGCCCGCGACACTGCCCATCGCAAGGAAATCGCGGCTGCGATTGCGACACCCAACTACCTGAACCAGCCGGTGACGGTCGTGGAGCAGGTGCTCACGGGCACGTACGCCGACGGTCTCGGCCAGGTGAAGAAAGATGCTCACCGGATTGATTTCGATCCTTTCCCCTATGAGTCGTTCGCTGTGTGGATCCTCACGCAAATGAAGCGCTGGGGTCAGATTGATGGCGAAGTCGATTACCAGAGCGTCGCGCGCGAGGTGTTCCTGGCCACCGATGCAGCGGCGCTAATGAAGGAGGCCGGCCTCGAGCCGCCGGTCCCCAATAAAGCGATCGTGGTGATGGGTAAGCCGTTCGATGCGAGCGCTCCCCAGGCTTATGTCGACAGCTTCTCGATTCGGCGGGGTTAGAGATGGAACGAGTCTTGAACTGGCGAGCGGCCGCGCTGTCCCTGATGTTTCTGGCCGTGTTTTTCGCGATTTGGCATGTGGCCACATTGCCCAGCGGCGCTGCGGTCACCGTGGACCCCGAGTATGCGGCCCTGGTCGGGGGCGCTGCGGCGGCGGGCGAGCAATCCGCCATGCCGTCACCTGCAGAGGTCGGCGCAACCCTGTGGGCGCATTTGAGCGATCCATTTTACGACCGCGGTACCAACGACAAGGGCATTGGCACTCAGCTGCTGTTTTCCATTGCGCGTGTGCTGATAGGGTTCGCGCTGGCCGCGCTCGTCGCCATTCCGCTGGGTTTCCTCGTGGGCATGTCGCCCTTGCTGTACCGGGCGCTGGATCCCTTCATCCAGGTCATGAAGCCGATTTCCCCGCTGGCCTGGATGCCGCTGGCATTGTTCATCATCAAGGATTCGGATATCTCGGCCATTTTCGTCATCTTTATTTGTTCGCTGTGGCCCATGCTGATGAATACGGCTTTTGGCGTTGCCGGAGTTCGCCGCGACTGGCTCAACGTGGCACGTACGCTTGAAGTTCCTCCGATGCGCATGGCCCTGCGCGTGGTCCTGCCGGCCGCTGCGCCAACCATCATGACGGGTATGCGGATTTCCGTGGGCATCGCCTGGCTCGTCATCGTGGCGGCCGAGATGCTCGTAGGAGGTACCGGTATCGGCTATTTCGTGTGGAACGAATGGAACAACCTGTCCATCGCAAACATTCTGTGTGCCGTTCTGTTCATCGGTCTCATCGGGATGGCGCTCGATCTGGCGCTGGCCGGGCTGGGACGTCTGGTCGCATATCGGGAGTAAATGATGAAACCTGCTTTTCTGAAGGTCGAAGGTTTGTCCAAGGTGTATCGCGGCGGGCGGGGCAAGCCCGACATTACGGTGTTCAAGGACGTGGACTTTGAAATCCGGGCCGGGGAATTCGTATGCGTACTGGGCCATTCCGGCTGCGGCAAGACGACGATTCTGAACATTCTTGCGGGGTTGGATGAAGCCACTTCCGGGGTCGCCATCATGGCTGGGCGGGAGTTGTCCGGCCCCTCGCTGGACCGGGGCGTCGTCTTCCAGAGCCACGCGCTGTTGCCTTGGCTGACTGCGCTGGAAAACGTCGCCTTCGGTGTGCGCTCCCGCTGGCCGCAATGGAGTCGCCTGGAAGTTGAACATCATAGTAGCCGCTATCTGGAAATGGTCAGCCTGGGCCACGCGGCGCACAAGAAGCCATCGGAGCTTTCCGGCGGCATGAAGCAGCGTGTAGGTATTGCCCGCGCCTTCGCCATTCAACCCAAGATGCTGCTGCTCGATGAGCCCTTTGGAGCATTGGACGCGCTCACCCGAGGCACGATCCAGGACGAGTTGCTCGCGATTGTGAGGGAGACACGCCAGACCGTTTTCATGATCACGCACGATGTCGACGAAGCCATCCTGCTGGCTGACCGCATTCTGCTGATGAGCAACGGGCCGTTTGCCCAGATCGCCGAATCGGTTTCGATCGATTTGCCACGTGATCGCAGCCGCGAATCTATGGTGCACCATCCGGACTACTACACGATCAGAAATCACCTGATCGATTTCCTGTGGGGCAGGGCCAGCGCGCCCGTCCCTGATCATTCAACACATGGAGAAGCAACCAATGAAGCGCCCAGACTTTACGGACCTCATCCTGCAGGCGAAGCAAAAGCACAAGATCAGCTGGGCAGCCC
>JAEWEH010000438.1 GCA_023389535.1 Pseudomonadota bacterium | reverse complement strand
AGCGTGCACGAGGCAATGTCGTTCAGCCGGGCGCGGGTAGACTGCGGGACGATCGCGACGCCCAGGCCGGCGGCGACCAAATACAGTTGGGCCGGGATTTCTTCTACGACCTGGGCGATATGCGGCATGAAGCCGGCTTCCGCGCACTGCTGGTAAATATGCCGGGCTAGCGGGGAGCCTTCGCGGCGCAGCAGTACGAAGCGTTCTTTTTTCAGATCAGCGATACGCAGCTCCTTGCGTTCCGCCAGGCGGTGACCCAATGGCAGGGCGACGACCGCCGGGTCCTTCCACAAGGGCAGGCTGCACAGCAGGCGATCGTCGACCTGGGAGCGCGAGATACTGACATCGATGCGGCGTTCCAGCAATGCGTCGATCTGGTCTATGGGCCGCATCTCGTTAAGCGTTACCGTGACTTTGGGGTGGGTGCGCGAATACCTGAAGATCAATCTGGGCAACGGCCCCAGGAAATGGGAACCGGACAGCCCGACTTCTATGCGTCCGGCCAGGCCCTGCTCTATGGCGCGGACACGCACGGTGGCGCTTTTGATGCGGTCCAGGGTATTGCGGATATCGTTCAGGAATACCCTGCCGGGTTCCGTCAGTTCCACGCGGCGGCTGGAGCGCGCGAACAGCTTTACGCCCAGCTCGTCCTCGAGCAAGGCGATCTGCTGGCTAAGAGGCGGCTGTGAAATATGCAGCCTTTCCGCGGCGCGGGTGAAGCTCAGCTCTTCGGCCAGTACCACAAAGTAACGCAGTTGACGTAGGTTCAAGAGTTCAGGGCTTTATGCGCGAATAAGAAAATACCCCGGGTTACCGGTCGGTGCAGCGTATCAGCACTGCGCGATCCGGTCCAGGGGCTTTGGATGCTTGCGGGTCTCGAAGCCGGCATATTCGGGGGGGCCGTGCCAGCAAGCGCGCAATGGGCGGCTGGCGCCCATAGACGACCTAGGCCTGCCGCAGCTGGTTGATGACGCCTCCAGCCTTCAGGATGGCCAATTGCCGCTGCGATAATTCGTGGCGCAGCATGATGGCGGGGCCGTCGGCATTGTCGATATAGGCTTTTATCAGTGGGCCGGACTCCAGTTGTTCATGCAGGCGGTCTATGGTCAGCCTGGTGCCCAGGCTTAACACGGCGCTATCTTCGGAGTTGTCGAAAACCAGTGGCAGCACGCCGAAGCAGATCAGATTTTGCCAGTGGATGCGCGCGAAACCGGCAGCCAGCACCACGCGCAAGCCCAGCAAGGCGGGCACAAGCGCGGCGTTTTCCCGACTGGAGCCTTGTCCATAGTTGGCGCCGGCCAGGATGGCGTGGCCCCCTTCCGGCAACTGCGCGCTGGCGCGGCTCGGGTAGCTGGCATCTATCGGTTCGAATGCGAATTTGGCGGTCTCGTAGACATTGCTCCAATAGGGCAGGACGCGGCCGCCGGCGGGGATGATGTCGTCCGTCGAGATGTTGTCGCCGACCTGCAGCAATATCGGGATGTCGAGGCTCTCGGGTAGTGGCTCAAGCTCGGGCAGTGAAGGGGTGTTCGCTGTTTTTAGCAAGGATTTGCGGCGCGCCTCGGCCAGCGGCAAGGGCGGGCTGAACGTGGACAGGTTGGCCGGGATGCGCGATGGTTCCTCGATACGTGGATACGGGATATCCAGGCTACGCGGGTCCGTGATGCGGCCATGCAGCGCCGAGGCGGCGGCGGTTTCCGGGCTGCAAAGAAAAACGCTGTCTTCACGCGTACCGGACCGCCCGGGGAAATTGCGCGGGACGGTACGCAAGCTGTTGCGTCCGGCCGCTGGCGCCTGCCCCATGCCGATGCAGCCATTGCAGCCCGCCTGGTGCAAGCGCGCGCCCGCCTGGATCAAATGAGACAGTTCACCCTTATCGGAAAGGGATTGCAGTACTTGCCGGGACGAGGGATTGATATCCAGGGACACGGTGGGCGCGATGCTGCGCTTGCGCATCATCGCCGCAACTACGGCGAAGTCCCGATAGCCCGGGTTGCCCGAAGAGCCGATGTAGGCTTGATATATCGGCTGGCCCGCCACTTCGCATACGGGCACGACATTGTCGGGGCTGGAGGGCAGGGCGATCAGCGGCTCCAGCATGTTCAAGTCTATCGTATCGTGCTGGTCGTAGGAGCAGCCCGGATCGGGTTGCAAAGGCCGCCAGACATCTTCGCGTCCGCGGGCGCGCAAGAAGCGCAGCGTAGCGTCGTCGCTTGGGAACACCGTTGCGGTGGCGCCCAATTCTGTGCCCATGTTGGCCAGGACGTGGCGGTCCATGGCCGACAGGCAGGCCAGTCCGGGTCCGTAATATTCAAGAATGGTGTTCTTGCCACCGCTTACGCCATGGCGGCGCAGCATTTCCAGGGCGATGTCCTTGGCGGACACCCAGTCGGGCAAGCTGCCTTCCAGCCTGACACCAAATATTTTGGGCGCCGCGATGTACAGGGGATGGCCCGCCATGGCCAATGCGACTTCAATGCCGCCGGCGCCGATCGCCAGCATGCCCATCGCGCCGGCGGCCGTGGTATGGCTGTCGCAACCGATCAAGGACTGGCCCGGGACACCAAAATATTCCATATGGACCGGATGGCTGATGCCGTTGCCCGGGCCGCTGTACCAGATGCCGAAACGCTCGCAGGCGCTGCGCAGAAACAAGTGCGAATCGGCATTGAGGTTATCTTGCTGTACTAAAGAGTGGTCGATGTACTGGACGCTGGGTTCGGTCTTGACGCGATCGATGCCCATCGCTTCCAGCTCGAGCATGACGAGCGTTCCCAGCACATCTTGCAGCAGGGCCTGGTCCATGCGCAGCGCGATTTCGGACCCTGGTGCAAGGTCGCCGGACAGCAGCTTCGCGCGCAGCAACTTGGTGCTTAGATTCAACTTCATTACATCATTCCTGGAAGCCACAGCGCAATCTGCGGGAAAAGCGCGAGTATCAATATGGCCAGAGCTTCGACCATCACAAAGGGCAGCGCCCCCCAGATGATGTCATTGATGGAAATCTGCGGCGCGATGCCCTTGATCACATAAAGGTTCAGGCCCACGGGCGGCGTGACGACCGCCATTTCGCAGGCAATGATCATGATCACGCCGAACCAGATGGGGCTGAAGCCCAGGGCGGTGATCACGGGCAGCAGGATGGGCGTTGCGATCAGGATGATGGACACGATGTCCAGGAACATCCCGATGATCAACAGGAAGACCAATATCAGCAGCAGGATGACCCATGCCGGCTGCGAAATATCCGCGATCCAGGTGATCAGCATCTGCGGGATCATCAGCCGGGTCATGATGTAGCCGAACAGCAGTGCGGAAATCAGGATGAGCAGGATCATGCCCGTGGTCACGATGGTGGCACGGAAGATCTCGACCACCATCGTCCACGTCAATTCCTTATACATCACGGCCACGATGAAGGCGCCGAGAGCGCCGATGCCCGAGGCCTCTGTGGGTGTCGCGATGCCGAGATAAATGGTGCCCAGCACAGCCAGTATGAGCAGTATGGGCGCCCATACATCGCCCAGTGCGCGCAGGCGCTGGGCCCAGCTGACCTGGTCCTGCAGGCGCGGCGCCATGGACGGGCGTACGTGGATTAGGATATACAGATAGCCCATCATCAGCAGCGTGAGCAGCACACCGGGCAGGATGGCGGCGGTAAACAGCTTGCCTATCGACTGATCCGCCATTTCTCCGTACAGCACGAAGCCGATGCTGGGCGGGATAAGCAGCGCCAGTGAACCCGCCGCAGCGACCGAACCGCCGGCCAAGCCGGCGTTGTACTTGCGCTTGAGCATCTGGGGGATGGCGACGCGGCCTATGGTGGCAGCGCCCGCAACGCTTACGCCGCTCATGGCGCCAAAGACGGCGGCGCTGCCCACGCTGGCGATCGCCAGGCTGCCGGGCATGCGGTTCAGCCATAGGTAGAACAGGTTGTACAAGCGCCCGCCGATGCTGGTGCGGGCCATGGTTTCGCCCATCAGGATGAACAGCGGGATGCAGATCAGGGAATAGCTGGACAGGCCGCGATGCAGGATCGACGGGATGACATTCAGGGCATTGACGCCGCCGTGCAGGTACATGCCCAGCATGCTGGAGACGCCCAGCGAGGCGAAGATAGGTACGCCGATCAACAGCAGGACGCCGAATAGCGCCAGTATCAACAGGAATATGCTTGCGGGATCCAATTCAGTCTTCCTTCTGCAATGTATCGGGCTGATGCGCATTGGGGCGCAATAGGCGCCGCAGGGCGATCAGGCCCAGCAGCACACCGCCGATCGGGATCACGCTGTAGGCGATCCATAGCGGAAATTTCAATAGCGAAGCGGAACGGTAATTGCGTTCTATGGACGTAATGACCACGTTGATGCCGGACCAGACCAGCACGGAGCAGAAAATCAGTATGGTCAGTTCGGAGATTGCGTCGGATATTCTTTTGCCCAGGCCTTTGAAGCGCATGTTCAGCGCCTCCATGCTGACATGGCGGCTTTCGTGATGCACCCAGCCGACCGCTGCCCAGGACACGATCAGCAACACGTAGGTGCTGACCTCCACGGCATAGATGCTGGGGCTGTTGAAAACATATCGGGCAACGACCGCATAGGAGGTGATCATCATCAGCGCAAACAGCGCGACTTCCGAGATCAGGGTGGCGATGCGGTTCAGGAACAGGCCTAGCCGATCAATAAGGTTTATGAACTGATGCATGAGGTCTCCGCAGTGGAAGAGTACCGGCGGATCCCGCCAGCGCCTCAAGGCACGGATGATCCGTGCCTTGAGGATGCGCCTGGTCAGGGATTTTTGGTCTTATTGACCAGATCCATATAGCCCTGGCCGTTCGGCACCTGCTTGACCCATTCAGTCACAGCCGGGGCAGTGGCGTCGCGCATGGCTTGCAAGGCTGCGCCTTCGATGCGGTGCACTTTCACCCCCTTCGTTTCGTAGGTGGCGACGGCATCCTTGACGAAGGCGGCCACGCGATCGAATTGCTCGTTATCGCGTTGTTTTGCGGCCTTCTGAAGGACATCCTGCAAGTCCTTGGGCAAGGATTCCCATTTCTTGCGGTTGATGGACAAAATGGAGGTGTCCACGCCGAAGTTGGCCAAGGACAGATGTTTGGTCACTTCGAACAGGCTGCGCCCGATGCCGGTCAGCAAGGGGCGGGGCGTGCCGTCGATGACACCGCGGTCAAATGCCAGGTAGAGCTCGGAAGAGGGCATGCCGGTGGGGGACCCGCCCATCAACTGGATGGCGCGCGCGTCGACCGAGCCGGTGGTGGCCCATACCTTGCCTTTGAAATCATCCGCCGTCAGCACCGGCTTCTGGCGGGAATAGAACTCATACGGGTCGAACGGCGCAACACCGAGGATAACCGTGTCGTGCTGGTCCTGGAGTTCCTTGCGTATGCCCAGGTCCAGCAGCCCGCCTTCCAGCGAGCGGCGCAGGTGCGGCACGTCCTGGAACAAGAAGGGCAGTGTAAAGATGTTCAGGGCCGGTACGGTGCCGCTAAGATAGGTGCCGGTCATGTTGACCATGTCGACGTCGCCGCGCGATAGGGCGGCCAGCTCTTCGTAGCCGTCGAACAATTGGCCCGAATGAAAAACCTTGATCTTGAGGCGGCCGTTGCTTTCCTTGTCTACCGTTTGTACGAAATTTTCTATCGGCTTCCAGACATATTCATAGGCCGGCGGCAGATAGGTGGAAAACGTCAGTTCTATGGGCTTTTCAGCGCTTTTGGCCGGGCCGGCGCCCATGCAAAGCGCCAGGGCCGCGGTGGCAAGTAGCCATTGCTTTTTCATTTTGCTCCTCCAGAGTGGTGTTCTGTCATGCGATCCGAGGGTGACAGGGCCCCCCCGGCCCGAATGGGCACGGTGCTATCGTTGAAAATGAATGTCGAGTCAGGCAGCCGTGGTCGGGCTTGCGATGCCTTTGAGCAGCGCCAACAGGGCTGCGCTGTCGAGCACTTCTGCGTACTTGCTCGACATGTCGATCAGATTGCTGACGTGCTGCGCGGCTGAACGGTCGGCTACGCAATCGCTGGCCACGAACGGAGGAAAGCCGTATTGCATGGCGTCCACCACGCTGGCCCGTACACAGCCGCTGGTGGTGGCGCCCGCCACGACCAGCATGTCGCAATGTTGTGCGGCCAATATGCCGGCTAACGCGGTGCCGAAAAAAGCCGATGCCTGTGTCTTGTGCAGTATCAGGTCGGTCTCGGGCTGGTAATCCAGCCGAGGGTCTAATTCGCAGGTCGCTGTGCCGCGCACCAAGGTGGCAAGCGCGCTGCGTTTCTGGCCCCAGCGGCCCATGTCGGCCAGGTTGGAGGCATAGCTGACCACAGTGAAAATCACCGGGCCGCGGGCCCGCATGGCGGCGATCAAGGTGTTGGTGGCGGCGATCGGGGCATCGCAGTCCGACGCCAGGGGGCTAAGGCCCACCTCGGTAAAGCCGCGCTGGAAGTCGATGACCAGTAGTGCCGGCCTGGAGCCGGCGGGAAATGTGCCGTCGAATCCGCCGCGGATATTGGCTTCGTCCTTCATGGCTGTCTCCGTATTTTATGTTTGCGGCATTATGGTCGGTATTTTCAATACCGGCCAATATCGTTTACATGTCGATCGATTCGTTTTTGCGAATAAATGACGGGGCGCAAGACGATATGTGCGGTTTCATACAGGCGAGAACCATCCCGCGCTCATGCGAATAGCAGCGCGATGTGCAAAACCGGAATAGGGGGAAGACGAACCGGCGGGCTCTATATGAGGACAGTCATTGCAGGGCTACAGGCCGAATGCCATCCCGGCGGCATTCGGCCTGTCCTTCCTGAGTATGCTTCAGCTAGCCACGCAGCGTAGCTTCAAGCGCCGCGCCGACATCCAGGATATGGCTGTCGTGCATGGCGGGGGCGGCCACCATCAGGCCAACGGGCGCCGCACCTTCGGCATGGCAAGGCAGTGACAGGGCGCAGCCATCAAGGAAGTTGATGATGGTGGGATTGCGCAAGATCAGCCCATTGGCGCTGAAGTAGGCGTCGTCCGAGGCCTGCAGTTCTGCGATGGTCGGCGCGACGATGGGCACAGTGGGCATGAGCAGGGCATCGTAATGGCGCAGGCGGTTTTCCACCGATGCGATCCATGCCTGGCGATCCTGCAGCAAGTCGATATAGTCGGCGGCCGACATGCCCTTGCCGCGCTCGATGCGCGACGCCACGCGGGGATCATACTGGTCGGCATGCTTTTCCAGCAGCCGCCTGTGCCAGGCCCAGGCTTCCGCACAGACGAAACCGCCCAGGCGGTTGATATACGCCAGCCGCTCGAATTCAGGCAGGGCGATGGTGTCGACCTTTGCGCCGGCTGCGCGGATCCTATCGAGTGTGGCGGCAAAAGTGCCACGCACATGGTCGTCAGCGCCGTCAAGGACGACGGCCGAGGGCACCGCGAAACGCAGTTCCGACAATTGCGGCGCCTGCGGCGCACGAGAATCCTGGCCGGCCAAGACCGCGTCCAGGATGGCGCAGCATTGCACGGATGCGGCCAGGGGACCGATGGAGTCCAGGCTGAAAGACAGTGGCAGGGCGCCTTGCGATGGCACGCGCCTGGCCGTGGGCTTGAATCCTGTCAGGCCGTTGAAGGCAGATGGGATGCGTACCGAGCCGCCTGTGTCGGTACCTATGGATGCGACCGACATGCCGTCGGCCACCGCCACCCCGGCGCCCGAGGAAGAGCCGCCCGGTATGCGGCTGTTGCCGCGATCCCATGGGCTGCTGGGCGTGCCGTAGTGCGGATTCAGGCCCAGACCGGAAAACGCGAATTCCGTCATATTGGTCTTGCCCACGATGACGGCGCCTGCATCGATCAGGCGTTGCACAATGCTGGCGTTGCGGCTTGCGGGCGCCGCGTCGCGCAACACGGCCGAACCGGCCAGCGTGACATCGCCTGCAACATCGAACAAATCCTTGACAGAGACGGGCAAGCCGTCCAGAGGCGAGCGGGCCAGGCCGGCGCCGCGCAGCGTATCGGCAGCCTGGGCCGCGGCCAGCGCCTGTTCGCGATAGACGCGGGTGAAGGTACGGCTGCCTTCGCCAGCGGGGTCGTCTATCCGCGATAGGGCGGTTTGAGTCAGTTTCAGCGATGTGGTCTCGCCGCGTTGCAAGGATGCTTGCAGTTCAAGAATCGTGGGCAGCATGGTGGTCATCGTATCCGGTATTCAGGCCACTTCGGGCAGGATATCAAGAGTATAGCGATGCTTGATGCTGCGTTGACGGCGAGGATCGTACAGTTCCATGCTGAACACCGGCGCTGGCCGGATGCCGCCGATGGCGGCCACGGTGCCGCAGGTCATGCCGGCATGCGCCGGGATGGCGGTCTGGCCAAAATGATCCTGCACCAGCTCCAGCGGATGGCGCAAGGTGGCGAGCGGACCCTCTTGGTAAAGGACGGTGGCGCCGTTCTCTTCTATCCAGGCGCGCAGCACCAGCTCGTCCCAGTGATCGGCCACATCGTCATACACCCACGCGTCGCGCGCCACCGGCTTGGCGCACAGTTGCTTGGACAAGGCCACGCTGTGCGACTCCAGCTTGCGATCCGTATGATCGGAAGCCAGGCTGACCAGGGTCTGGCCGTCGTGCGCAAAGAGGAATACTTCGGCTTCGCCGGACGAGGCGTCGCCAACGACTTGGATGCTGTCTTCCTGGCTGAGCTGGTTGGCCGCGATGCGGTAATAAAGCGGTACGGCGCTGGGGCGCGGTACAC
>JAEWEH010000416.1 GCA_023389535.1 Pseudomonadota bacterium | reverse complement strand
CATATACGCCGCATAGCTTTTTGGGTGATCGGGACGCAAACCGACGTATTCGTCGAGATTAAAGGAGGTCAGCCCGGAGACGTCCAGCCGTTGCGCACGCGCCCGCTCCACGAAGCGGGCATAGATCGGCTCCATCGTCCCTCCGGTGGCGGCGCCCAGGACGATCCGGGGGTTGCCTTTGATTCTATCGACCAGTGCAGTGCTGACGTATTCGGCAATAGAAAGAGGGTCGGGGAAGACTAGAAACATGATTGATGCTCTGCCTCGGATTAAACGAAGGCTTTAGGTCGCGGAAAATGCCCCGAATCGTAGCATGGGCCGTATACATTTTCCGGCCGACCCTCTATACCCCCTGCCCGGCAGCAGCGCCCCCGAGGCAGTTCAATGCCAGGCTTGGCTAGTGACGGGAGGCAACCCAGCACACTGTGCCGGACAAGAACCAAGCAGCGCCACAATCTGAGCATTCTGGGTGACGGCCTGCGCTTTGATGTCCGCCAAGCGCGCCCGCAGCACGTCCCGGGATTCCCGGTCATGGGCAGCCAGCCACTGCCGCTCCAAGTGGCTTTCCTGTATCTTGATCTGCTCAAACGCCTCTAGTGCGAAGGCCACCGAATTCTTCCACTTCACCATATTGCCGCTGTCACCCATCGATCGGGCACATGCAGACACGGCCCAAAATAGCAGAAAAACCCTCATGCTGCGCCAAGATGTAAGGCCTAGGGCGGCGCAGAGGGGCAGACGACCAGGGGGCGCAAGAAATGCGGAGGCGAAGCAAAAACGAATGGATGAATCGCTTGCGTGCCGGCTGAACGTTGGCAGAAATATACCTCGAGTGCCAGAAGAGTTGATACAAAAAATGAAATTTGGGACGATGAAATCGTGCTTTTCCGCTTGAGAGGATTAAAATTGTAGATTCCACACCACAAAAAGGGGTAAAAGTGTTTCCTGACCGACTAACTCAGGGGTATCAGTCGTTTCTCAATGGCAGCTTGTCCGACGAACGCGAGCGCTACGAGGACCTGGCCAAAAATGGTCAGCATCCCGAGATCATGGTTATAGGCTGCGGCGATTCGCGTGTGGCGCCAGAAATCATCTTCGATACGCGACCGGGCGAAATTTTTGTCATACGCAACATCGCCAATCTGGTGCCTCCGGTTGAACGCGATACCGAAACCTCATTCCACGGCACTAGTGCGGCGATCGAATTTGCCGTGAACGCGCTGAAGGTCAAACATATCGTGGTGCTGGGGCATGCCAGCTGTGGCGGTGTCGCCGCGTTCGCGAATAACGCGGCCCCATTGACCAAGCGCGACTTTATCGGCAAATGGATGTCGCAGATCAAGCCCGTGGCAGAGCGGGTAGGGCCGCAAACAGGCGACCGGCAAAGCTGGATACAGCAGCTTGAATGGGGCGTGATTGAATACAGTCTGGGCAACCTGATGACTTTCCCTGCCGTACGTGAAGCGGTGGAAAGTGGCGCCCTTACCCTGCATGGCGCCTATTTTGGTATTGCGACCGGCTTGCTGTTCATCAGGGACCCGATTACGCGTCAGTTCGCACCTTATAGCGAGGCGGCCTGAACTTTCGGCAAGTTTTCGCGATGGGCGTTCCAGACAAGCGTTGGAACGACCCGGCTGACCATATTTCATGGTCAGCCTGTGTGCTCACCGCCCTACACCTTGCCGACTATGTCATTTTCAGGCCCCATGGAACAACAGCGGCCATCGCTGGTCCAGGTATGCCACTGGCACACCACGACCTTGTCCTGAAGGACGTTCATATACCCTTTGTACAGCAGGCGACCAGTTTCGGGGTCTTCTTCGCGTTCCGAGATAAACACTAGCCTTCCCCCTTTCGTGGCATATATACCGTCGCCATTAACGATTGCCTCATAGGCCATAGTGCGTTCTTCCTTTCTCCAGACCAATATTGTTAGTTGTCAGCCGCCTCCCGTGGTACCGATTTCATTGTGCGCCAAGACTAAAAACATATGCATCGGGCATTTGGTTAAGGATTGATAAACATGGTCAAGTATAGTTAAACACCACTCCCTAAGCCGGAGGGCGGCCTGTATCAGCATGCGCCGAGCCATTGCGGCTTCGGCTGCGGAGGTCTATAGTGGAATCGAGTGTCATGCGTTGGTACATGGGCATATGCCTTTAATTTCGGCCTTGGCATGCTTTTTGCATTACCTGGCCGGCTTACCAAGGAGCCTGCCATGAACGTTCAATCTCTGCATTTCATGATCGATCTCAACCACGATGGCTCGTACAGCATGTGGGAATTGTGGGAGGCGGTCAAGTTCGTCTATCGCCTGCCAGGCAATCTGGCCGTAGAGGGCCTGGGCCATATTCCGTATCTATCCGACGCGTTAAACATTCATGCTTCGGCGACGGCCGGTTACGATAGCTTCAATGGCTTGCTGGCTACGGGCCTGTCTTTGCTGGTGTGGATAGCGGTGTTGTTCGCGTTGCTGACATTAGCTTCTCCTGAAGAAGAAACGGACGATCCCGTCGTGACGCAGCATATGGCTAACGTACACCCATTGCGCAGCGACGATGCTCGACAAAAGCCCGACGACACAGGCACCGGCGTCATGCCCCAGAGACCAGCCGTGTCGGCGGTTCAAGCACGTGTGCATTTACCGGTAAGCCGCCCCACCTATGCGGCGCCAGGCATCAGAGCGCGCCGCCGGCTGCGTCGCCACCACGGGGTCGCTTTCCTGGCCGGCCATGCGAAATAAAGCATAAACACGGTTTCGACCTGATCACACCAACGAACGTTGGACCATGATGTAGATTTTACGAGCATCAGGCAAATGGCTGTAGTGTTTTGATGCGCTTTAGGTGTTTCGGCTAACTATTCTGAAACCTTAAAGCGCCAAAATAGGCCATGCGTCCTAGGAAAAAGGTGCTCGTATGAAAAAGCTTATATTGGCCGGGGTGGCCGTGCTGGCGCTAGCCGCTTCAGGTGCTGCGGTGGGGCGGGTCAGCGTCGATATATCGATCGGCGGGCCTGACATCATTTATCCCGGACCCGACATCATCTATTCTGGCCCCGACAACTACTATTATCCCCCCGTACGGTATGTAGAGCGGCCGCGTGTGATCATCTTGCCGGAAAGGGTCTATAGGCCGGCACGTGTCTATCGGCCGCAGCATTTTCGCCATGATTTTCAGCGCCCTCGCTATGACAAGCAATATCGGCCGGCCTATACGCGCGACTATCGCGGCCACTTCCGCGACGGGTGGCATAATTAAGTCGTCAAGCCTCTAGGGGGTGCACTGCGCCGTCCATGGTGATCAGCGCACCCATCGCGTCATTGGCTCTTGCTGGCGCTGGAAGCAATGCAACGCCTGCCCCTCTCGCATCCGTTGCCTCGGCCTGACGGGCGCAGAGGCAACTCGTGCCCGGCCGCTTTCGCTGGAGGCCAAGCAAGCGGCATTCATGTCAATTGCGTTAAACCGCCCATATACGGACGCAGGACTTCCGGGACGCGTACACTGCCGTCCCCCTGCTGGTAATTTTCCAGCACCGCCACCAGTGCACGGCCCACGGCCAAGCCGGATCCATTCAGGGTGTGCAGATATTCGGGCTTGCCTTTTTCGGGCCGATAGCGCGCCTGCATGCGCCGCGCCTGAAAAGCTTCGCAATTGGACACCGAGGAAATTTCCCGCCATGTGTTCTGGGCCGGCAGCCATACCTCGATATCGTAGGTCTTGGCGGCGCCAAATCCCATATCGCCCCCACAAAGCAGCACCACGCGATACGCAATGCCCAGCTTCTGCAAAACGGCCTCGGCGTGACCCAACATCTCTTCCAACGCCTGGTAGGACGCTTCGGGATGCACGATTTGCACCATTTCCACTTTATCGAACTGGTGCTGGCGTATCATGCCGCGCGTATCGCGCCCGCCGCTGCCCGCCTCCGACCGGAAGCATGGCGTATGGGCCGTCAGTTTAAGAGGCAAGTCCTGTCGGGGAATGATGGTGTCACGCACTGAGCCCGCCAGCGTGATTTCCGACGTCGAGATCAGGTATAGATCTTCTTGATGGATCGCATGGCCGTGCTCATCCAGCTCGGGCTCGTCGCCCTGCCCGCCCTTGGTGACCCAGAACATGTCGTCCTTGAACTTGGGCAACTGGCCCGTACCGAATAGCGTGGAGCTATTGACGATATAAGGCGTGTAGCATTCCTGGTAGCCGTGCTCGGTGGTCTGCAAGTCCAGCATGAATTGCGCCAGAGCACGGTGCAGCCTGGCCATTTGCCCGCGCAGCATCATGAACCGGGATCCCGACAGCTTGCGGGCGCTGTCGAAGTCCAGGCCCAGGGGTTCGCCCAAGGCCACGTGGTCTTTGGGCTCAAAGGCCAACGGCAGCGGCGTGCCGTCTGCGCGGGTCTGCATGCCGGGTGGAATCCAGCGGCGGACCTCGACGTTGTCGTCACTATCCCGGCCAGGCGGCACGCTGGCATGAGGCAGATTGGGAATGGTCATGAGCCATTCGTTCAGCTCCGCCTGTAAGGCTGAAAGTTCATGTTCCAGCTCTTTCAGCCGCGCGGGGATTTGCTGCGATTCAGCCATTTCGCGGCTGGCGTCCTCACCTTTGGATTTCAGCTGGCCGATCAGTTTGGATACGGCATTGCGGCGTGCCTGCAGCGCTTCAGTCTCTACCTGCACCGTTTTGCGGCGCGCTTCCAGTTGACTGAAACGATCGGTGTCGAACTCTATACCGCGCAAGCGCAAGGCCTCCACGACGGTAGGCAATTCTTTACGCAACTGATTGGGGTCTAGCATGATTAACCAAAGAAAAATTGAAGGGGGGATGCTGTGCTCGGGCCGTCAGCCCGAGCGGCTCTGCTTGTCCAGTTGACGCAGGAAAGCCAGCTTCTCGGAGATTTTACCTTCAAGGCCGCGGTCGGTCGGTTTGTAGAAGCTGGCACGCAGGCCATCGGGAAAATAATGCTCTCCGGCGGCATAGCCGTGGGGCTCGTCATGTGCATACCGATAGGCGCGGCCATGGCCGAGTTCTTTCATCAGCTTGGTGGGCGCGTTACGCAAATGCATGGGCACGGGGGCGCTGCCATTTTCTTCGGCGTAGCGCCGGGCGGCCTTGTAGGCGTTGTATACGGCATTGGACTTGGCAGCGCAGGCCATGTACACGAC
>JAEWEH010000348.1 GCA_023389535.1 Pseudomonadota bacterium | reverse complement strand
ACGACGACCCGGGCGGCCTTGAGCGTGCCCGCCGCGGTCATCATCATGGGGAAAAGCCGGCCATATTGGTTGGCCGCCAGCAGTACCGCCTTGTAGCCGGCCAGGTTGGCTTGCGAAGACAGCACATCCAGGCTCTGTGCGCGGGTGATGCGCGGCGCCGCTTCCAGCGCGAAAGCCGTCAGTCCGGCGGCAGCCAGTTCAGCCAGGCCCTGCCCATTGAAAGGGTCCAGCATGCCGATCAGTACGGCGCCAGGCTTGACATGCTGCAGTTCCGACGCGCTGGGGGCGCGCACTTTCAGGACGATATCGGCGGACAGCGCCTGAACGCTGTCGGTGAGCTGGGCGCCGGCCGCGGTGTACGCTTCGTCGGGAAAGTGGGCCTGCGCACCGGCCCCGTGTTCGACCATGACGGTGTGCCCGCCAGCCACGTATTTCTTGACTGTTTCAGGGGTCGCCGCCACGCGTGTTTCGCCTGTGAGGCGTTCACGTGGAATACCTATCTGCATAAAGTCTCTCCGCCCTTGGAGGTTATTTTTGATGGGAGCTACTATACATGATGCTTGGCGGGACGCCGGCCGCAAACTGCATGGCGACGCTGAAAAAATGGCGCAACGCCCGCTTGAACACTGCCGAGATCACGGCGGCGGGCGGCATCATTCAGTGCTGAATCGCCATGCAAAATGGCTGCGCGCCGCCTGCCCGTCGATCCGGAGCGCTTGTGGGCCGAGCGCCATAGAGGCAATCCCGGCCCGCACACTGGCGGCCCTTATTCTTTGCTGGCTTCCAGGGCCTGCGCCAAGTCGGCCATGATGTCGTCGATATGTTCCAGGCCTATGGACAGCCGCACCATGTCTTCGCCCACGCCGGCCGCGGCCAGTTCTTCGGGATTGAGCTGGCGGTGGGTCGTTGACGCCGGGTGGCAGGCCAGCGATTTGGCGTCGCCGATATTGACCAGCCTGAGTATCAGTTGCAGCGCGTCGATGAAGCGCGCACCGGCTGCGCTGCCGCCCTTGATGCCGAAGGACAGGATGCTGGCAGGACGGCCCCCAAAATATTGCTGCGCCAGCGCGTGCTCGGGATGGTCAGCCAGGCCCGCATACTGTACCCAGGATACCTGTTCATGTTGCTGTAGGTATTCGGCGACCTTCATCGCGTTTTCGCAGTGCCTTTCCATGCGCAGGGGCAGCGTTTCGATGCCTTGCAGCACCAGGAAGGCATTGAAAGGGGACAGGGCCGCGCCGGTATTGCGCAGCGGCACCACGCGGCAGCGGCCAATGAAGGCCGCCGGGCCGAAAGCTTCGGTGTAGACTACCCCATGATAGGACGGATCAGGCTCGTTGAGCATGGGGAAACGGGCTTTGTGCTGGGCCCATGGGAACTTGCCTGAATCGACGACGGCGCCGGCAATGGTTGTGCCATGCCCGCCCATGTATTTGGTCAGGGCGTGTACGACGATGTCGGCCCCGTGTTCGAAGGGACGGCATAGGGCTGGCGAAGCCACGGTGTTATCGACAATCAGGGGCACGCCATGGCGGTGCGCCGCTTCGGCGATGGCCTTGATATCGACGATATTGCCCGCCGGGTTGCCGATGCTTTCGCAAAAGACGGCCTTGGTGTTGGCGTCGATCAGGGCTTCCAGCGCCGCCACGTCGTCGTGCGGCGCGAACTTCACCGTGATCCCCTGGCGGGGGAAGGTATGGGCGAACAGGTTGTAGGTGCCTCCGTAAAGCTTGGCAACCGATACTATATTGTCCCCCGCTTGGGCGATCGTCTGGATGGCGTACGTGATGGCGGCCATCCCGGACGACACGACCAGAGCCGCCACACCGCCCTCCAGAGCCGCCACACGCTCTTCCAGGACGCCATTGGTCGGGTTCATGATGCGTGTGTAGATGTTGCCAGGTACCTTGAGGTCGAACAGGTCGGCGCCGTGCTGGGTGCTGTCGAAGGCATACGAAGTGGTCTGATAGATCGGCACCGCCACGGATTTGGTGGTCGGGTCAGGCTGGTAGCCGGCGTGGATGGCTAAGGTCTCGAATTTCATATTTTTTGGTATGTAAAGGTTAATGAAGGCGATGGCTGCGTTTGCAGGTTAGCGGCATGCACTTGATCGTACCCCGTAAATCCAGCGGGGCTTAGATGCTTGGCCGATTTCCATATAAGCTATGGTAATGAATAATCGGTGACAGAACTTGCGGGCCCACATCGGTTAGCATTCTATTTCTATCCATTTGTTGTAATGCAGTGCTTGGGGGCTCTCCCGTAGTTCTAGAGGCCGGAAATGAAAGTTTGGTTTAAACGGGTACTGATCAGTCTCGTCGTGGTGGTGATTGTCGCCTTGGTCGGCATCGCAATCTTCCTCCTGACGTTCGACCCGAATGCCTATAAAAGCAAGCTCGAGGAAATCGTATATAACCGCTATCACCGCAGTTTGTCCATAAACGGTGATATCGAGTTGTCGCTGTTTCCGCGCATAGGCTTGGCCGTGCGGGACGTATCGCTATCGAATCGGAATAGCACGGATACGTTTGCGTCCCTGGATAGCGCGCGCTTCGCGGTGGCGATCTGGCCGCTGATGTTTAACCGCCTGGTGGTCGATCACGTGGCGGTCACCGGCTTCAAGGCCTGGATCACGCGCGATGAAAACGGCCGCTTCAATTTCAGCGACCTGATCGCACGCCAGGGGATGGGGCGCAGCTTGCCGCCCGCGCTGGTGGGCGCGGCTTTGCCGGTGTTGCCGTCCTATTCCCTCGCGGGCACCGACAGTGCCCGCGCCATGCCAGTGGCCTACCAGGAAGAGCAGGGGCCGGGCACCGACTTCCAGATCGATATCGCCGGCCTGGACTTGAAAAACGGCGAAATTCACCTTTACGACAATAAGTCCGGTGCGGTGGCGCGTATCGTCAAGCTGGACGTCAATACGGGGCGCATGACCTTCGATCAGGCCTTTGATGTGGCGCTGAAAGGCAAGCTTATCGGCGATTATCCGGTGGCAGATGCCAATATCGACGGTCAGGCGCTGGTCCGCTTCAACCCGGATCAGCAAAGCTATTCGGCCCAGAAGCTGAACCTGCATGTGGCGGGCAAACTGGGCGCACTTTCCGCGAAATCGGCCGTGTTGCGCGGAAACCTGGCCTATAACGCTTTTTCCCAAATGTTCAGCGCCAGCGGGCTGGAACTGAACGTACAAGGCGAAGTCGGCGGCGACAAGCCCATCAAGGGGCTGGAGACCAGCCTGGTCGTGCCGCAGCTTAAGGTGGACCGCAGCCAGGCGGAATTGCAGGTAGAAAAGCTCACCTATCGTGCCAAGGGCAGTATGCCGGATCAGGCATTCGATATCGCGTTCGATGCGCCGCGTCTGGCGGTGTCACCCGAGTCGGCCAAAGGCGAACCGGTATCCGGCACTGTCAAACTGACGGGCAAGGAAAGCGTATTGGGCCTCAGCCTGGGGTTGAGCGGCTTGGGCGGAAACGCCAGCAAGCTGACGCTAAAGGAACTCAAAGCCGATGGCGCCCTGAAGGAAGGTGGCAGGCTGGTGCAACTGAAGATGACCTCGCCCGCCAACTGGGATGTGTTCGCCGAGAAAGGCGGCTTGTCCGCCATGAAGGGCGATGTGCGGATCGAGGACGCCGCATTGCCTGGCGGCAGCTTCGAATTCCCTTTCATAGGCAGCATGCAGACGGACCTGATCAAAGACGAACTGGTCAGCGAAATCAATGCAGTGCTCAGTGGCAGCAAACTGGATTTTCGCGTCAAGGCCACACAGCTGAATCGGCCCAAGATAGGCTTCGGGCTGACCGCCGACAAGCTGGATTTCAACACGCTATTCCCGCCGCCTGTTCCGCAGCCGGCGCCGGCTCCCGCGGAAAAGTCGGGCGAAGCAGCCGCCGAACCGGTGCCCAAGGCGCCGCCCAAAGAGCCTGCCAAACCTGCGGCCAAACCGGAGACGCTGGATTTCGCCTTCCTGGATTCGGTTGACCTGACGGGAACGGTCGCCATCGGCGAACTGAAAGTACAGAATCTGCAAGCCAGCGATTTCGCGGCCAACCTGCGCGCAGCCGAAGGCAAGCTGGCAATCACCGGCATCAAGGCGGATTTATACAATGGGCGGCTGGGCGGTACGCTGACGGCGGATTCGAAGAACGCCATCGCGGCAGACATAGCGCTGAACAACCTGGCGTTGGAACCCTTCCTGACTGACTTGGCAAATGAGCGCAGGCTCGCAGGCACGGGTTCGCTCAAGGTCAAGCTTAATAGCCAGGGCCAGACGACGGCGGCCCTGGAGGCCGGCCTGTCCGGGACGGTGCAGGCGCACGTGCGCGATGGGGCGATCAAGGGCATTGACATCGTGCAGACACTGCGCGAGGTCAATGATGTCGTACGCAATATGTTCAGTGGTCAGCTGCCGGATGTGCTGACACAGTTCGATATGGGCCGCCAGACGCAATTTACGTCTCTGGATGCCGATGTGGCGCTGGCGCAAGGGCAGGGCACAGTCAAGAAACTGGACCTGGTGGCGCCCTTGCTGCGTGTCACCCACGGTACGCCTGCAACGGTCGATCTTGTCAATGATCAGCTGGACCTGATGCTCAATGTGCGCTTGTCCGATTCCAAGGCTGCCGACCAGCAAGATCGGGTGTTCGCGGACCTGAAAGGCGTGACCATTCCGATTCGCGTTTCCGGCCCGTTCAATAAGCTGGGCTACCAGGTGCAATGGAAGGACATCAGCAGCAAGGTCGTCAAGGATGCCGTGCGCGGTGGCCTGATTGATTTGTTGAACACTCAGATAGGCAAGCCGGCGGAGCCGGCTCCCGCGCCCGACGCAACGAAAAAGCCGGCCGATCCGGTCAAAAGCATAGGCGACGCCATTAAAGGACTGCTCGGAAAATGACCACGCCGATTTACTTCCCCGTCGCCGCATGCCGGGGCACAACCAATGCCGACGCCGCCGCCTACGACAAGCGCTGGTTGGTCGTCGATGATACAGGCCACTGGCTGGGGCAGTCGCATTGCGAGAAGCTGGCCGATGTCGAGGTGCAGGTGGGCCTGGGTTTTCTGGTGTTGCGCGCCGCGGGCATGTTGCGCCTGGATATCCCGCTGGATGTCATCGAAGACGACGACAGCGTGCGGCGTCAGGTGCTGATAGGCAGGCAGCAGGTCGATGTGGTGGACGAAGGCGACCTTGCCGCCGCCTGGTTCTCGAATTTCCTGAACAGGCCCTGCCGCCTGGTCAAGGTGCACCCCGATGCCGGTCGGGTGCTATGGCCGGAACTCTGATCAGTTTTCGGTGGCGGTCAGGCGACGATATTTTGCCAATAGCGCATCGCCATCCTCCGGGTGGTCCGGGTCGAGCACGATGCACTCCACAGGGCAGATGACCTGGCATTGCGGCTCGTCGAAGTGACCGACGCATTCGGTGCATAAAGAGGAATGGATCTCGTAGATTTCGGGACCCATGAAAATTGCGTTATTGGGGCATTGAGGCTCGCAAACGTCGCAGTTGATGCATTCGTCGGTAATGCGCAGCGCCATGATGTATTCCTTCGTAAGCCTCGCCATGCGGCGATGCAACGACCATGCACCCGGCGCTTTCCGGAAAGCGCCGGGCTAAAGGTCTGATCGTGGGGTTCTCATTTTGCCAGGCCCCACGTAGAGCAAAATAATGGCAAGGCCGAAAGCCTTGATTGATCGATGATAAGCCAACCGCGCCATGCGGCGACTATCGCCAGGACCATGGCCAGTGTAATCGAGTTTGCGCAGCCAGGTCCGATTACCCCTTTTGGCTATGTTCCTGTTCTTCGCGCAGTGTTTTGGCTTTGCTATGGAGCCAGCGCTCGACGGAAGGGAAGACGAATTTGCCCACATCGCCGCCCAGTATGGCGATTTCCCGCACGATAGTGCCGGAAATGAACTGGTATTGGTCGGACGGCGTCATAAACAGCGTTTCGACTTCCGGCAGCAGATGGCGGTTCATCCCTGCCATTTGAAATTCGTATTCGAAGTCGGATACGGCGCGCAGGCCGCGCACAATGACACGACCGTTTTGTTCGCGAACGAAGTCCTTGAGCAGCCCGGCGAAGCTCTTGACTTCCACGTTCGGGTAGTGACCCAGCACTTCCCGCGCGATTTCGACCCGTTCTTCAACGGTAAAGAAGGGCCTTTTGGCTTGACTATGCGCCACACCCACGACGACATGGTCGAACAAGCCGGCGGCGCGGCGCACCAAGTCTTCGTGGCCGCGTGTAAGGGGGTCGAACGTTCCGGGATAGACTGCAGTAATCATGCACAATTCCGAGTTTTTCAAAAGCGTTGGAGTGGCGTCCGCGGTGGGACGGGAAGCCAGCTGCGCCGGCCGGTGGTGGATTTCACGGGATTATTCTACGTTTTTTGCATCGCAGCAAATCCCGACGAGGTGAAAGTGCACATTGCCTGCGCGAGACTGGCGCAGAACCTCGAAGCCGGGCGGCACTTGTATGGGCGCTTCCGCTTCAATATACAACAAGCCGTCCAGCGCGAGAACAGGCGGCAGCGCCGACCATAGCCGGTCCAGCCAGCCTTGGCCAAATGGGGGATCCAGCATGACCAGGTCGAACACATGGCCGTCCAGCCGTTTGAGCACCACACTGGCATCACCGGCGTGAATGCGCACCGACTGTGCATTCAGCCGAGTCCGCAGGGCGCGCAGCGCCGCGA
>JAEWEH010000317.1 GCA_023389535.1 Pseudomonadota bacterium | reverse complement strand
TAAAGCAATCTATCGCGCGCTCCGCTGCCTTGCTGCTAGCTGAAAAGGAAACCATACTCGGGCCGGGACGCCGCGAAAATCCAGCGCGGAAGGTCGCGTAAATCCTAGGTGTTATCCCCTAGAACATCCCATATTGATGTTGCGCTCATCTCGACGCAAGCCATTTGCGTCCGCGTCGAATCGGCATCGAGCATCGACCTATCTAGTTGATCTATTAGTATTTTCTTCGGATTGACGGGCGTACATTGAGCCATTGCGAGCCATGACATTCCTTGGAGGAATGTCCAAATCAAACATTAATTCCCTTTTTCATCTGGGAAACTTTTTGCATGATGCACATTGCGGCACGCGACCCACGTCTTGATGCTGCGCTCTGCATCAGGACAATATCGGACATGCCCTGGAAATCGCGTCGTCCTGTCAGCCACCTGATCGATAACAATCCCACCTTCGGAGAGACTCATGAACCTCAAAGACACATTGAAAGCCACGGCCATGGTGCTGGCGCTGGGCGCCAGCTGCGCCGCATCGGCCAACGCGCTGGACGATATCAAGAGCCGCGGTACGTTGGTCTGCGGCACCCTCGGCACCTCGGAGCCCTTCAGCTTTCAGGATCCGAAGACGCGTGAAGTCGTCGGCTACGAAGTCGATCTGTGCAAGGAAATCGCGGACCACCTGGGCGTCAAGCTCGAAGTCAAGATGATCTCTGTCGCCGCGCGCATACCCGAGCTGGTCGCCGGCCGCGTCGACGTTGTGGCGGCCAACCTGGGCTGGTCCGCCGACCGCGCCAAGCAAATCGACTATAGCTATGCCGACTATGTAAGCCCGCAGAAGATCCTGATTCGCGCGGCGGATGCCGGCACGCTCAAGACACCCGCCGACCTGGCCGGCAAGCGGGTCAGCGCCGTCAGCGGCTCGTCTTCCGAAGCCGGTGCAAAGCGGCTCATTCCGGACGTGACGACCGTCACGTTCAAAGATCCGCCGACCTCGTATCTGGCGCTAGTCCAGAACAAGGTATCCGGTTTCGTCGGTTCCGAACTCATGCTGCTGAAGTTCAAGCAAGACTCCGACAAGTCCAACGTCAAGACGGAAATCGTTGACAAGGCATTGTTCACCGAGCCTTGGGGCATAGGCGTACGCAAGGGCGAAAAGGAACTGCTGGCGGAAGTCAACAAGACCATGACCCAACTGGAAACATCCGGCAAGGCACAAACCATCTTCGACAAGTGGTTCGGCAAGGACACGCAGTTCTATACCAAGCGCGAATTCAAATTTGAAGAAATCAAGGGATAGCCACAAGTAAGGGTGGTCGTTTCATGCACTACACACTAGATTTCGGTGCGTTGCTCAGCAACGACTATCCGGCGCTGATTCTTGGGGGTCTGATGACGACCCTCAAGATGACAGTCCTTGCCTGGCTATTGGCGTTCAGCCTGGGCAGCTTACTGGCCATACTGCGTATGCTCAACCGCCGCCCCCTTAACTATGTCATTGCGCTGTACGTGGCCTTCCACCGCAACGTGCCGATGCTGGTGCACATCCTGCTTTGGTATTTCGGGGTCGCGGCGGTGCTGCCCATGGCGTTGAACGACACACTCAATCAATGGGGAAGCGAATTTCTGTTTTCCATGATCGCCATCGGGCTGGTGACGGCCGCCTATGTCGCCGAAGACTTGCGCAGCGCGATTCGCGCCATCCCGGATGGGCAGATGGAGGCATCGCGTTCATTGGGTCTGAGCTATCTGCGCTCCATGCGTAAAGTCATTCTTCCCCAGGCGTTCACCATTGCCGTCCCGCCATTGACCAACCAGACGCTGCTGCTGTTCAAGAACACCAGCCTTGCCATGGCGATCGGCCTGATCGAACTGACCGGAGCGGGGCGCGAAATCGAATCCGCAACCTTCAAGACCTTCGAGGTCTATACCGTCGTCACGGTGCTTTATCTGGCTGTGTCCCTGCTTCTGATGTTCGGCGGGGCCTATATTTCCAAACACCGCCTTGCAGCGGCCAAACGCTGACCAGGGGGGAACATGCTGGAGATTCTTTCCAATAACTGGCTGCTCCTGCTGGTGGGCCAGTACCCGAACGGCGCACTGGGCGGCCTGGCGGCGACCGTCGGGTTGGCCGTGATCAGCCTGGCGCTGGCCTTCCCGTTCGGCATCCTGCTTGCACTGGGCCGCATCAGCAGCATCCGCATTTTCTACTGGCCCAGTACCGCCATCGTCTACATCGTCAGGGGCCTGCCGCTGCTGATGTTTATTTTCTGGGCATACTTTTTTGTGCCCATCGTCATCAATCGGCCGGTGGGCGGCGCGACGACCATGGTTGCGGCCCTGGTGATCTACGAAAGCGCCTATCTGGCCGAGATCATCCGCAGCGGCATCCAGGCCCTGCCCGCCGGCCAGCTTGAAGCCGGACGTTCGCTGGGCCTGAGCTATACCCAGACCATGCGGCGCATCATCCTGCCGCAAGCCTTGTACAACACGCTGCCCAGCATGCTCAGTCAGTTCATCTCGACGGTGAAGGAAACCTCGCTGGGTTTTGTGATCAGCGTGCACGAATTGACCTTTGCCGCCGCGCAAGTCAACAACATACTGTTGACCAAGCCGTTCGAAGTGTTCGGCTTGCTGGCGCTTACGTACTTCACGCTAAATTTGATCCTCAGCGGTTTGGTGAAGCTGGTCGAGAATCGCATCCAGACCAAACGCACACTGGTTGTTCAGGTGACCTAAATGATTCAATTCAAGAATGTAAGCAAGTGGTATGGGGATTACCTGGCGCTTGACGATATCAACGCGCAAGTCAAGCAAGGCGAAGTCATTGTCGTGTGCGGTCCTTCCGGCTCCGGCAAATCCACCCTGATCCGCACCGTGAATCGCCTTGAGCCCATTCAACGGGGCGAGATCTACGTGGATGATACGCCGGTGCATACTTGCCGCTCGATCGATGAATTACGCAGCCATATCGGCTTTGTATTTCAGCAGTTCAATCTGTTTCCGCACATGAGCGTACTGGACAACCTGACGATGGCGCCGGTGATGCTGGGACGCATGAACAAGAAACAAGCTCAGGAGACGGCGGCAACGCTGCTGGACCGGGTGGGCTTGTCTCACAAAGCCGGTGCATTTCCGGGGCAGCTTTCCGGCGGCCAGCAACAGCGTGTCGCGATCGCCCGCGCACTGGCCATGCAACCCCGCATCATGCTTTTCGACGAACCCACCAGCGCGCTGGATCCGGAAATGGTGAACGAAGTGCTGCAGGTGATGAAATCATTGGTCAAAGATGGGATGACCATGGTGTGCGTGACGCACGAAATGAACTTTGCCCGGGACGTCGCCGATGTCGTATGGTTCATGGATGCCGGAAAGATCGTCGAAACAGCGCCTCCTGACCAGTTCTTCACCCAGCCGTCTTCCGATCGGGCGCGCAAATTCCTATCCGATATCAGGCACTGATCATGTCGCCACCGCTGTGCCATAAGGCACGGCAAAGTTGCAGCATTCCCGTGCCAATGCCGCAATCTCCTGGTATAGCGCGCTGTTCGTGTTCTTCAAGTACATCGAACAGTATTGGGACTGCGGCATGGGCTTGGTGGTTTGGGCGATGATCAGCTTTCTTTGCTGCACCAGGCTATAGAAATAATCCAATGGCAGGCATGAAACGCCAAAACCGGCAACGGTCAAGCCTGCCATGGCCAGCAAGCTGTTGATCGTGAAAAGGTTATGCTCTGCGCTGTGTGGCTGCAGCCATTCATCATAGATACCGTTCAGCCCGGACTCGTGATCCTGTCGAATCAGGAACATCTTCGAGATGTCCTCTGGCGTGTAGACCATGTCGCTGGAAATCAGCTCGCCGCTGCCCATCCAGGCAAACTTCAGTACCCCAAGCGGTTCGGCCTCCAGCAACGGGCTGCGTAGGTCACCGTGCAAAAAGGCCATGTCCAGGCGCGCCTCGAGCAAGTTCTTGTGCAGCTCGGCCGCCATACCGATGATCGGTGTGACCTTCAATTGTGGGAAGAATAGCTTCAACTGGCGCATCAGGTCAGGCAGCCACGTCATGGCGGTGATTTCAGTGATTCCCAATCGCAGCGTGCCCGAAAACGTGTGATGGCCCTTGAGCCTGATCAGCATGACATCACGCAACGACAGCAAGCTGTCCGCCATCTCGAAAATTTCGCGGCCCTTCCGGGTGATCACTGCCTTCTTCGACCTGCGGTCGAAGATCTGAATATCGAAATCGGCTTCCAGCTCTTTGATCCGTTTCGTAATCGCCGATTGCGTCGTATTGAGCTTGTCGGCCGCCTTGGCGAACCCGCCTAGCTCCACCACCCAATAAAGTGCCTCGATCTGCTTGAACGTCAACATGGCATCACCTGCGCTATCGATCCTGATATCGCCAACCAGCCTCGCCAATTGGGAAAAATTGCCGCCCCTTGCACCATTCCGATGCAAGGGGCGCTAGTTGACGGCTCGCACGTCGTGCGCCTTTTGCAAGAACGCACGCAAGAGATGAGGTCTTCGCCGGTGCCGCAGGCCGCCCGGCCCGCCCTTCCCGCCTAGCCTTCGATGACCGCGTACGCCGAGTGATTGTGTATGGATTCGAAATTCTCGGCCGCCACCTGGTAACGACGCACGCCCGCCTGGGCCTGGACGTATACGGCCACATCACGCACCAGGTCCTCGACGAACTTGGGATTTTCGTATGCGCGCTCGGTGACGAACTTTTCGTCGGCGCGTTTGAGCAAGCCCCACAGTTCACATGATGCCTGCGCTTCGATACCGCGTATCAGCGCCTCGGGATCGGCCAGCGACGGATCGCTGAACACAATGCGGGCGGTGACATGAGAACGCTGATTGTGGGCGCCGTATTCTGAAATCGCCTTGGAACATGGGCACAGGCTGGTCAAAGGCACCTGCACCGCGAGTTCGAACTCCGCCGCATCCGCGCCGTCTCCGGCATGCGCACGCGCGGTCCAGGTCATTTCGTAGTCCATCAGGCTGGACACACCCGAAACCGGGGCCTGCTTGTCCATGAAATACGGGAAGGTGGCCGTCATATCGCCCGCCCCTGCATTGAGCAAGGGCAACATGGCCGCCGCCATGTCGCAAAAGAGCGACGGCGTCATGGGCGTGCGCCGATAGCGTTCCAGCAGCGCCACGAAGCGGGACATATGCGTGCCTTTTTCGTGCGCCGGCAAGGCCACGGTCAGTTCCCAATTGGCGACTGTGGGCTGTGCCGTTGCATCGTGCGCGGCGATCAGCATGGGGTGACGCACCCCGCGCACACCGACCCGCTGGATCGGAAGGCTGCGGGTATCGACGCTGCTCTGCACGTCGGGCATGACAACAGCAGAATCAATCAAAATATTCATGGACTAACAACCTGTTCAACGGCCACCGGCATGACGGTGCCAGATTACCGACAAAGTAGCGCCGCGCAAGACACACGGCCCTGGAGCTTGTAACCCTAATGGCATTCAAGCTGAATTGCAAATCAAGGCAATCATGCACAGCCTTTCACCATTGGACGCAGCAGATCGCCAAAGCGTTCCCGCAGGGATTGCTCGATGCCCGTCCCGTCCAATCCCAGCTCGCTCAAGATGGCTGCCTGGTCGCCATGGTCGATGAAGCGGTCGGGCAGCCCCAGCTGCAACACCGGCAGACAGATGCCCTGGCGGCTGAAGTATTCCAGCACGGCGCTGCCGGCGCCGCCCATGATGGCGGCCTCTTCGAGGGTGACGAAAGCCTGGTGCGTTTCGGCGAGCTCGGCCAACAAGGCTTCATC
>JAEWEH010000208.1 GCA_023389535.1 Pseudomonadota bacterium | reverse complement strand
ATCCAGATCGAAAAAAAATACGGCAAGCATCTGCCCGTGGCCGAAGTCCAGGCCAAGGCACGCGCCTACGCCTACGAGCAAGTCGATCGCCAGCGCAAGGATTTCAAGCGGCTGGGCGTGTTGGGTGACTGGGAACATCCTTACCTGACCATGAATTTCAGCAACGAGGCGGACGAACTACGCGCGCTGGCCCGCATCCTGGACAAAGGCTATGTGTTCCGCGGTCTGAAACCGGTGAACTGGTGTTTCGACTGCGGTTCGGCGCTGGCCGAAGCCGAAGTGGAATACGCAGACCGCAAGGATCCCTCCGTCCATGTCGCCTTCCCGTTCGCGGATAAGGACAGGCTGGCGCATGCCTTTGGGCTGCCCCACGTCGAGGATGGCGCCATCGTCATCTGGACCACGACGCCCTGGACCATTCCGGCCAACCAGGCCCTGAATGTCCATCCGGATTTCGACTACGCCCTGGTCAGGCTGGACGAAGCCCGCGCCACCGGCCCCATGCTGCTGCTGGCCAAAGACCGTGTCGAAGCCTGCCTGGCGGAATGGAAACTATCCGGCACTATCGTCGCAACCGCCAAGGGCGATGCGCTGACCAATCTGGAGTTCAAGCACCCGCTGTACGACGCGCACGAAGGCTACCGGCGCCTGTCGCCGATCTACCTGGGCGACTACGTCACCCTGGACAGCGGCACGGGTGTGGTGCACTCGGCGCCCGCCTACGGCATCGAAGACTTCATTTCCTGCAAGGCGCATGGGCTGGCCGACGATCAAATCATCAATCCCGTCATGGGAGACGGCCACTATGTGGACAGCCTGCCGCTGTTCGGCGGCCAGCTCATCTGGAAAGCCAACCCGGTCATTGTAGAAGCCCTGAAGTTGGCAGGCACCCTGCTTCATACCGAACCGCTGCTGCACAGTTATATGCATTGCTGGCGCCACAAGACGCCGGTCATTTATCGCGCCACCAGCCAGTGGTTCGCCGGCATGGACCGCCAGCCCAAATCGGGGCGCACCCTGCGCGAAACCGCGCTCGAAGGCGTGGACAATACCGAGTTCTACCCTGCATGGGGCCGCGCGCGGCTGCATGCCATGATCGCCAATCGGCCAGATTGGACCTTGTCCCGTCAGCGCCAATGGGGTGTTCCCATGGCGTTTTTCGTCCATAAAGAAACCGGCGAGCTGCACCCGCGCTCGGTCGAGTTGCTGGAAGCAGTCGCGCAGCGGGTGGAAAAACATGGCATCGAAGCCTGGCAATCGCTGGATCCAGCCGAACTATTGGGCGACGAGGCGGCTCAATATGAGAAGAACCGCGACACACTGGACGTCTGGTTCGACTCCGGCACCACGCACGCAACCGTACTGGGCGGACGCGGCCATGACATGAAAGGCTCGCACGCCGATCAGCTGGCCTGGCCCGCCGACCTGTATCTGGAAGGGTCGGACCAGCACCGGGGCTGGTTCCATTCGTCGTTGCTGACGGGCTGCATGCTATATGGCCGGCCACCCTACAAGGCCCTGCTGACCCATGGTTTCGTCGTCGACGGCCAGGGCCGCAAAATGAGCAAATCCGTGGGCAACGTGATCGCGCCGCAGAAGGTATCCGATTCGCTGGGCGCGGAGATCTTGCGACTGTGGACCGCCTCGACCGACTACTCGGGCGAGCTGTCCATTTCCGATGAAATCCTGAAGCGGGTGGTGGAAGGCTATCGCCGCATACGCAATACGCTGAAGTTCCTGCTGGGCAACCTCAGCGACTTCGACCCGGCGGCGGATGCAATCGAGCCCGAGCACTTGTTCGAGATCGACCGCTATGCCCTGGCGATGACGGCTGCCATGCAGTCCGAAGTGCTGGCCAACTTCAAGCGTTATGAGTTCCACCCGGCGGTGTCGCGACTGCAGATTTTCTGTTCTGAAGACTTGGGCGCTTTCTATCTGGACGTGCTCAAGGACCGCCTCTACACCGCCGGCAAAACCAGCGTTGCGCGCCGTTCGGCCCAAACCGCCCTGTATCACATCACGCACGCATTATTGCGCCTGATGGCGCCGATATTGTCGTTCACTGCGGAAGAAGCCTGGAAAGACCTGCACATCGGCCAGGGCCAGGTTGCCAGTATTTTCACCGAGTTGTTCCATGCCCTGCCCAACCAGGTCGACGCCGAACTATTGTGCAGCAAGTGGGCCCGCCTGCGTGATATCCGCGCGGAAGCCATGCGCAAGATCGAAGAAGTACGCACACGCGGCGAAATCGGTTCCTCTTTGGCGGCTGAACTGGATATCTGCGCATCGGGCCCGGACCACGACATATTGGCCAGCCTGGGCGATGATTTGCGTTTCGTTTTCATCGTCTCGCGTGCCACCCTGCACTCCGCCGAAGGGGCACTGCGCATAGATGTCAGCCCCACGGCACAGCCTAAGTGCGAGCGTTGCTGGCACCATCGGGCCGATGTGGGCAGCGACCCGCAGCACCCTGCCCTGTGCGCACGCTGCAACGATAACCTGTTCGGCCTGGGCGAACAGCGCCAGCATGCCTAAGCGCTCCGCGGACGGCATTCCGGTCAAGCCGGGGACCAAGTCTTATTGGCCCTGGCTGGTGGGCGCGCTGCTTATTATCGTGCTGGATCAGGTCACCAAGGTCCATTTCGACAGCGCCCTGCAATATGGCGAGCGGCGCCCCGTACTGCCGTTCTTCGACTTTACCCTGCTGTACAACCCCGGCGCCGCTTTCAGCTTCCTGGCCGACGGCCAGGGCTGGCAGCGCTGGCTGTTCACCGCAATTGCCGTAGGCGCAGTCGGACTGATTCTGCATCTATTGCGGCGCAATCCGGACCAGCCTTTATTTTGTGCGTCGCTGATGTGCATTTTGGGCGGGGCCATAGGGAACGTGGTGGACCGCATCCAGCATGGGCATGTCATCGACTTCCTGCTATTTTATTGGGAAAGCTGGTTTTTCCCCGCTTTCAACATCGCCGATGTCGCCATCACCTGCGGCGCGGCCCTGCTACTGCTGGACGAATTCCGCCGCATGCGCCGCGAGCGCCGCAAAGCGGACCAGACAGCCAAGCCTTAAACCATCATGGGGCACATGTCATGATGCTGGATCTAGCAAATAAACGGATCGTGCTGGGCCTGACCGGCGGCGTCGCCTGCTATAAGTCGGCCGAGCTGCTGCGCCGGGCGCAGGATCATGGCGCAGTGGTGGATGTGGTCATGACCGAGGCGGCCGCCCGCTTCATCGGCCCGGTCACCATGCAGGCGCTGTCGGGCCGCCCGGTGTTCCTTGACGCCTGGGACGCCCGCGTGCCGAATAATATGGCGCACATCAATCTTACCCGCGGGGCCGACGCCATTCTGATCGCCCCCGCCAGCACCGATTTCATCGCCAAGCTGGCCAATGGACTGGCCGATGATCTGCTGTCCACCTTGTGCGTCGCCAAGGGGGCGTGCCCCTTGCTGGTGGCGCCCGCCATGAACCGCGAGATGTGGCTGCATCCGGCCACCCAGCGCAATGTGGCCTGGCTGCGGGCCGATGGCGCCATGCTGCTGGGGCCCGCAGAGGGCGACCAGGCTTGCGGCGAAGTGGGAGGCGGCCGCATGCTGGAGCCCCATGAATTGCTGGCGGAATTGATCGCGTTTTTCCAGCCCAAACTGCTGGCGGGTAAACGGGTGCTGATCACTGCGGGGCCCACATCGGAAAAGATCGACCCGATCCGGGTCATTACCAACCGGTCATCCGGGAAAATGGGCTATGCCATCGCGCAGGCGGCACGCGAGGCCGGTGCACAGGTCACCCTGGTATCCGGGCCCACGGCGCTGGCGGCGCCTTATGGCGTAACCCGCCTGGATGTGGAAAGCGCGCAGCAGATGCATGCCGCCGTGATGCATGCCTGCCCCGACGCAGATATCTTCATTTCCGTCGCTGCGGTGGCCGACTGGCGGGTCGCCAATGCCAGCGACCGCAAGTTCAAGAAGCAGGCCGGTGGGCAAGCACCCGCGCTGGAATTCCTGCCCAATCCCGATATTTTGGCGGACGTGGCACGGCTTGAAGCCGGCCCATGGTGCGTGGGGTTCGCCGCCGAAACTGAAAATCTGCACGAACATGCGGAAAGCAAACGGCTGCGCAAGGGAATCCCTTTGCTGGTGGGGAACCTCGCCCAGCACGCGATGAATGCCGATACGACCGAGTTGGTGCTCTTTGACGACCAAGGCTCGCAGTCGCTGCCCGTCATGCCCAAATTGCAAGCTGCGCGCGGCCTGATACAAGCCATCGCCGGGCGTTTGCCGCGCTAGCGGGCAAGGCGGGCGGGTCACGCGCCGCGAAGCAAACTGCTAACATAGCTTCCCTGAGCAACAGGCGCCATGGCGCCCGACGACAAACATGGATCAATATCTACAACACGCCGAAGCCTTCATGCAGGCGAACCTGGACTGGGCTGGCCCGCTGCTGGGCCTGCTGGCGCTGGGCGAATCGCTGCTCATTATCGGCCTGGCCATCCCAGCCACGGCGCTGATGCTGCTCGCGGGCGGACTGGTGGGCAGCGGCATGCTGGACCCCTTGCCCATCGTGGCATGGGGCATTGCGGGCGCCATCGTGGGCGACGCCATTTCGTACTATATCGGACGCGGCCTGGGGCCCGCCATACTGCGTCGCTGGCCCTTGAACAAGCAACGCCGCGCCGTGGCCCGGGCCCGCTACTTTTTCTACAAGTACGGCATGCTGTCCATCTTCGCGGGCCGTTTCCTGGGCCCTTTGCGGGCCGTCGTACCCAGTGTGGCAGGTGTCATGAAGATGTCGCATTTGCGCTTCCAGGTAGCAAACACACTGTCCGCCGTCATCTGGATACCCGTCATGCTGGCTCCCGGCTATCTGACAGGCCGCAGCGTGGACGCCATGGGCGACAGCATGAACACCAGTGTACTGATCAGCGGGGTGCTGTCGGTCATACTGGCCTTGTGGATAGCCAAGGCGATGATGCGCAAACGCCGCGTCGACGCACGTTCTGACCAATCTTAACTTTACGACACCGAGCCCGCCTTGCGAAAAATAGCCCTGAAGATTCTCGATCCACGCATGAACGACTACCTGCCCGCGTACGCTACTGCGGGTTCGGCGGGGCTGGACCTGCGCGCCTGCGTGGATCAGCCCCTAACCTTGCGCGCCGGCGCGACTGAACTGGTGCCTACCGGCCTGTCCGTCCATATTGCCGACCCGGCCTATGCGGCCATCATCCTGCCCCGCTCCGGGCTGGGCCATAAGCACGGCATTGTATTGGGCAACCTGGTCGGCCTTATCGACTCCGACTACCAAGGGCCGCTGATGGTGTCCGCATGGAACCGCAGCCAGCAGGATTTTGTGCTGCAACCCATGGAACGTCTGGCCCAGTTGGTCGTCGTGCCGATACAGCAAATCGAATTCGAGATCGTCGACGAATTCTCCGACAGCGAACGCGGCGAAGGCGGTTTTGGCAGCACGGGACGGAGCTAGATCCAGACCGTGCGCCGCGCTGCTAATTTGTGGTCGACGTCGCGCAGCACGCGGCCTGCGCTCAGGCCACGGCCTCTTCACCCAGATAGGCGGCGCGCACCTTGGGGTCGTCCAGCAGGCTGGCCGATGGGCCCTGCAGGATGATCTTTCCGGATTCCATGACATAACCGCGCTGGCTGGTTTCCAGGGCCAGCCGGGCGTTTTGTTCGATGAGCAGTATGGTCACGCCTTCGGCGGCAATGCTGCGTATCAGTTCGAACACCTTTTCGACCATCAACGGCGCCAGGCCCATGGACGGCTCGTCCAGCAGCAGCAAGCGCGGCCTTGAAATCATGGCGCGCCCCATGGCAAGCATCTGCTGCTCCCCCCCGGACAAGGTGCCGGCGGACTGCTTGCGCCGCTCTGCCAGACGCGGGAACAGCTTGAAAACCTCTTCCGTGTCTTTGCGCACCCCGTCGGCGTCCTGACGGCTGTATCCGCCCATCGCGAGGTTTTCCTCTATGGTCAGTTGCCCGAAGATCCCGCGTCCTTCGGGCACCATGACCAGGCCGCGACGCACCAGCATGTAAGAAGGCGTTCCCGCTATGGAAGCACCATCGTACAGGATGTCGCCGCCCGACAGCGGTGTCAGGCCGCAGATGGCCCGCAGCGTGGTGCTCTTCCCGGCGCCGTTCGCGCCTATCAGGCAGACAAGCTCGCCCCGCCCAACTTGCAGGTCCAGGCCGCGCACGGCCTTGATGCCGCCATAAGACACTTCCAGTTGCCGGATATCGAGCATGATTTCTGTACTCATGGCATGCCTTTGCCGGGCTCATGTACCGGCGTGTCCACAGCCTGACCCGCACCAGACTGGTATGGATGTACGGCAGACGGATGGGCCTGGGCAGCGCCCGCGCCCAGATAGGCTTCGATCACCTTGGGATTACGCTGCACGTCGGCGGGTTTCCCTTCGGCCAGCACCTTGCCATAATCCAGCACCAGCACGCGGTTGCACAGGCCCATGACCAGTTTCATATCGTGCTCGATCAGCAAGACGGTTACCCCGTCATCCCGTATCTTTTCGATCAAATGGCGCAACACCATGGTTTCAGACGCGTTCATGCCGGCGGCCGGTTCATCCAGGGCCAGGAGAATGGGCTCGGTGGCCAGCGCCCGGGCGATTTCCAGGCGTCGCTGATCGCCATAAGACAAGGTGCTTGCAACATCATTGGCCCGATCCGCAATGCCGACATATTCCAGCAGGCCTTGCGCATGCCGCTCGATGGCCGCTTCTTCGGCGCGCGTTGCCCTGTTGCGCATGACGGCGCCGAAAACGCCCGCCCGCGTGCGTATGTGCCGCCCTATCATGACGTTTTCGATCGCACTGAGGTTGCCGAACAGGCGAATGTTCTGGAAAGTACGCGCCAGCCCGACTTGTGCGATCTCGTGCGGCTTCAAGCGGGTCAGTTGGTGACCCATGAAATTGCAGTTGCCCGACTCGGGCCGGTACAGGCTCGTCAGGACATTGAACAGCGTAGTCTTGCCGGCACCGTTCGGACCGATCAGGCCATAGATGTCGCCCTTGCAAATGGAGAAACTGACCTCGGATAAAGCCTGCAGCCCGCCGAAACGCTTGCTTAGCTTATTGGCGACAAGCAACAGTTCCGGCATGGAGCGTGCATTGGGATTGACCGCGGCGTGGCTCATGCCGTATTCCTTCTATCGGCCGACAATTCGCGTCGGCGCACCGCAGATGGCCATAAACCCGCAGGCCGGAAGATCATGATCAGCACCAGTGCAAAACCGAACAGCAGCATGCGTATGCCTTCGGGATCGAGCAGGACCTGGCCGAATATATTTTGCTGCAAAGGCACCACCACGGTGCGCAAGACTTCGGGAAACACGGAAAGCAGCATGGCCCCCACGATGACGCCTGGAATATTGCCCATGCCGCCCAGCACCACCATGCACAGCACCATGATCGACTCCGTCAGGCTGAAGCTTTCGGGACTGACAAAGCCCTGCATGGAGGCAAACAAGGCGCCCGCCACGCCACCGAAACTGGCCCCCATCGAGAAAGCCAGCAGCTTGATGTTGCGGGTGTTGATGCCCATGGCCTTGGCGGCCGTCTCGTCTTCGCGTACTGCTTCCCATGCCCTTCCTATGCGGGAATTCTGCAGGCGGGCGCAGACCAGGACAATCAGCAAGGTGAGGCCAAGCAGCAGGAAATAGTATTTTTCCGGGCCGGTGATGCGGATGCCGAACAATTGCTGGGACCGGCCAAATGCGAATTCGCCGATGGTGAAACTGTCGATGCGGTTGATGCCTTGCGGGCCATTGGTAATGTTGATCGGGGCATCCAGGTTATTGATGAAAATGCGCACGATCTCGCCGAAACCCAGCGTAACGATGGCCAGGTAATCGCCACGCAGCTTTAAAGTTGGCGCGCCCAGCAAGGCGCCGGCGATGGCCGCCAGCAATACGCCGGCGGGTAGCACCACCCAGAATGGCAGGTGCAGGTTGAAATGCGGCGAAGCGAGCAAGGCCCATACATAGGCGCCAACCGCATAAAAGGCGATATATCCAAGGTCCAGCAAACCCGCAAAACCCACGACGATATTCAGTCCCAGCGCCAGCATGACATATAGCAGCGCGAAATTGACGGTACGCACCCAGCTTTGGCCCGCCATGCCCAGAACAAAGGGCAACACCGCCAGGACCACACCCAGCGCGGCAATGCCCAGCCACACCCGCAGGGATATGCCGCTGCGGATCGATGAGTCGGCGCGGGAAATCATGCCCGGTCCCCCACC